>JAJRSN010000375.1 GCA_024278715.1 Calditrichota bacterium | reverse complement strand
TTTACAATTCTTTTAAGTCTGTTTTCAGGCAAAACGCTTTTCTGCCCGGTTCCAAATTACAATTCTTCTTAAGCAACCGAAAGGCGCCGCTTGAATTAAACACGTCGTTAATTATGGAACGGCTGAAAAACAGGAATATTCAAACCCTTTACGTTCAGGAATATTATCTTGCTTTTAAGCTCCTTGAAGATCGTTTACTGCAGGTGCAAACGGTTCTCGCCGGATCTTCTTTAAATAAAATCAATTCCGACTTTAAACCCATGGCTTATTTTTTTGATATCATTCTTTGGACGAGCAAAACTTCATCGCGCCTGGGAAAACAATTCGAATCCTTGATGAATTTACCCTTCGGAAAAACTACCGGCATCCTGCTTGTAGCTTTCATAGCGTTTATGACGCTGACATTCGGTAAAAAAGATCTAAAGGAGTTGAATCGGTTGTTTACCCCGGTTTCCATGTTCGTCGTCGGCTTTTCGGTGATGAGTCTGGAGTTGATCATTCTGATCGGATTTCAGGTGATTTACGGTTACATTTATCAACAGATTGCTTTATTCATCGCTCTTTTTATGGCGGGCATGGCTTGGGGTAGTTGGCTTGGTATTAAATGGGCAAAAAGGTTGGAACAGGATAATGCGATTAAAACGGTGTTAGCCGTTCATGTTGCTTTTTTCTTTTTATCTTTGTTGATCATTCCCCTGTTTAAGGTACTCTATTTGTTTTTTAATGTGAGTCAAATAATCTTTTTTGTCCTTGCTATGATTAGCGGGTTTTTCGGAGGAATTGAATTTCCTCTGATAAGCAAGGTTTACTTCGGACATTCCGAAAAAAGCGGAAATAAAATCGGTTTCCTTTACGGTTGGGATCTTATCGGGTCTCTGGTCGGATCGCTATTGAGCAGCATTATTTTGATCCCTGTTTTCGGCTTGCAAAAATGCGGGTATTTTATCGCCGCCTTAAATTTAACGATCGTCTTCTATTATTATTTTATCCGTGCTCTCCGAACACAAAAGCGGTAAAGCTGAACAGATCGGTATCCGGGTCTTTCCAGGCATCCAATGGTAATCCCGCTTTACGACAGGTTTGCTGCAAAAAGGTTTCCCGATCCCATCCCCATTCCACCGGCACTTGCGGCAGCAGAAGTCCTACATTGGGTCCGTTTTTAATTAGTAATCCGTGTTTACCGATATGAATTTGATTCACATCCCGAACATGTCTAAATGGTGAAAGCACCGATATTTCATATTCAAGGTACGGCAATTCCTCCGCGCTAACGGGCTGAAACCGCGGATCGTTGAGCGCTGCTTGTTTGGCGACATCACTAACAACCAGATAAAGGGGTTTTAAAGGCGCCGTATAGCCGATACATCCGCGCAGTTTCCCGTTTATTTTTAAGGTTACAAATGCGCCGCGATCCTGCTCGATGCACTCTATCCCGCAAGAAGAAGGTTCATACTCTTTTCCTCCTTTTACGGCGGTTTCGACGGATTTTCTGGCAATTTCGAGCAGCGTCTTTTGGGCTTTTTCATCAAGATTAAACTCTTTGTCAGTTCTACTCTGTTTAGCCGCTTTCACAAGAACAAAAGCGGAATACCCGACAACCCGATTCTTATCGCCAAAAGGAACATCTCCGGAATTAGCGTACTTTAACAGAAGAGCCTCATTGGCGCCTAAATCTTCCGCCGCAATCATCAGGCTGACTATAGGTCCGCCGCCGCAGGCTTCCCAAATTCTTCCCTGAAAATTTCTGGACAGATTGTAATAATCCCATTCTTTGATGGCGTTTAAAACCTTTTTGTCCAATCTAATGGCTTCGTTATAAGGGTGATAGTGCGAAAGGTCCGAGCTGGCGACAATAAGGGTTTTCTGGTCTTTGATTAAATCAGCCAAAGCGCGACCAAGCGCCCGGGATGTTTCATAGCTTTGTTCGCCCATGACAATGGGCACCAGTTTAAATTTGCCAAGCACAACCTGAAGGAAGGGCAGTTGTACCTCCAAAGCGTGTTCGCCTCTGCCCTGAAAGTTCAGCGAATGTCCCTGCTCGGACAATTCAATTCGATCGCTTTTGTCGGCAAGCTTTTTTGCAAATTCCCGATCAACGGGTATGTCGCCCAAAGGCGTCCGGTAAGCCGTTCCGTCGTAAATGGAGGAGCCGTTAAAATAATCGATATGGCTGGGCGAAATTACAATTACACGATCGATGTCTCTGTTTTGCAAAGCTTTGTAAGCGTGTGCCGCCACTCCGCCCGAATAGACATATCCGGCATGGGGTACAATAATACCGACAATCGGATCTTTAATTACCGGTATCTTTGCTTTTTGAAGATAGTCTCTGATCATGGTTTTTAATTCGGTCGGGTCGGCCGGATAAAACGCCCCGGCGACAGCCGGTTTGCGCACCTTGTTTTTGCTTTCTCCCGAAAAGCAATTTGATAAAAAGAACAAGGTAATTACCCCCAATGTAAATATTAAATATAGTGTTTTAAATTTGTTTTTCATGACATAACCTGGAATTCTTTTAATAATAGTTAAGAATAAAAAATCCTAGAGTGAAAATCAATGGTTGCGGGCAATAATTCAGGATGCTCCCGAAGTTTTAAGCGGAAGGAGGTTGGCATACTTCCTAAGGATCAGCCGCAAAAACATCCTTTTAAAATATCTTTATTATGAGATCGCATTAACGGGTAAGGGTTTATTCCTTATTCCTCTTTTTTTAAAGATTTTTTCTCGAAATACTCTTTACAGATTTTAAGCAGACATTCATATAATTCAGTTTCATCGGTTACGCACCATTCCCGATTTGTTCTTTCATCAAAAAAATAGATCTTCTCGTCATCCCAGCCAGGTAGTGGCATCTTTTTAAGACCTTTATTCATTTGGCGCCCACCTTCAGTTCCTGCAAAGTTCTTTTTAACGGATTTATGATGGTGAAACCGACGATTTCATTGGATTCAGGATCCACTCTTACAATGGTTCCTTTACCTATATCGACGCCCTCTGCTTTGACGGGTATACCGATAGTGATATATAAAACATCCGCTTCGGCATCATAGTCCCATTGTAAATTTTTTTTCTTTTCAATCATCTTTAAGTCTTCCATTTATCTTTCTACTTTTGCTCAATCTTCTGCCAAAATACGCAGTAAGAATAAAACCATCAACATTCGATATTTCTTTGAAGCCGCAATTAAATACTTGTTCTTTGATACCGGGGATTTGTATAGAGTTTAACTGCCAGCAACTATCCAAAATCGCCTTCCAAAATCATATCAGGATTTTCAATGGTTTCTACAATTTTATCCGCTTGGTCTTCCATTTCAGGATGATTTTGTATGATATGCAACATCCGTTCATCGGTTATCCTGATTGGAACATCTCTTTTTGAAATTACAACTTTCATTATAACTATTATTGTTATTTCCGGTTACACACGCTATTCAAACAAATTTCTTTGACCGCTTTCTTTTTCAAACGTTCTCTACCAGAAAAAAACTTATCTAACAATTTTTTACTGATTTTTAAAGACGGGCATTAAAACAGGTGTTACGAACAACTAATATGACTACCCTGTGATCGTAACCCGGGAAAAATTGAACCCGATAAAATGTTGGAATATTCGACTTCCCGATTTTCGAACCCTGTGTGCAAAATTATGCTCCCAAACGGCGTCTGTCCGGCTTGCAGGGCTGTTTTATCAATGGTTCTCACTTTTTGCCCGCAAGAAAGTACGCGCCGCAAAACTAACCGCCCCCATCAACGAGCGGGTTTCTTTTCCTTCTCGATTATCTCGTCTATCCTTTTGTTATCTTCCACACCGTTTTCATCGTATTTGGAATAGGCTTTGCCGTATCCTTTGTCCTGGCGAATTTGATTCAATTGATTTTTTTTGAGATACAACTCGGCTAATTTTTGCGGATCCAAACCGACCAACTGGCATTTGCTAACCCAAAAGTGCAGCTCATCGATCAGCTCGATACGAATATTCTCCCAGTCGATCTCCTCCATATCCTTCCACCATTTCCAGGGAAGAGAATCTTCTAATTCAATGGACTCGTGAATTTGAGCGCGGTTATAATTCAAAATCCATTTAACCCTTTCCGCCACCGTTTCCTTGTCGGTTTTACTCTGATCGCACAACCGGTCGTAATCCTGTCCGTGACGTTCTTTGAGAATCCGTTTGTTCAATTCATATTGCTTGTTAAAAATCATTTCCAATAAGTCCATAACAACTCCTTAAGGTTTGCCCCGACTCAAATTCCACATTTACGAAATTCTTTTTAACCGATCAACTTTAATTGTTGGAATCATTGTAATTGGTCTTAATGAATAAAAACAACGTGCCGCCCTGACGTTCAATAAACAGTTTAACGAACGCCGGCTTCTGTTCCGAAATTTGTTTAAATGCCTCACGCACATCTTCGAGAGAATTAATTTCCTGCTCATTGATGCCTTTGATCAAATCTCCGATACGCAAACCGGCGACATCCGCCCATGCCGCCTGTTCCACCCTTGAGACCCATACCCCCTGCGTTTCGGGGTCTAAGTTTTTCGCCAGAATAATATCGCGCGTTAATTCTTTGACGCTGAATCCCAATTCCGTATTGACCGCTTCTTCGGCTAAATATTGGCTGATGGGCGAGCTGCTCAACATAACTTTTTTGGTTATAAAATGATTTCTCCTGAAGATTTCCATAGCAATCGATTCTTTGGATTGGTTACGAATTATCTGCCGAAAACCGTCCAAATCACTGTCTTTTTCCGCTTCAACGGTTATTTCATTAATTTTGGTTATCACGTCGCCGGGCAGCAATCCCGCTTTTTGCGCAGGCGAGTTTTTAATTACGGTATTAATTAAAATTCCCTTTACATCGGGTTGACCAAAATATTCGGCTAAATCCCTTGTGAAGGGCTGCATATAAACTCCCAGCCACTTCTTTCGGTTTGTCTCTTTTTGACGAAATACCGGCGGCTTTTCGATCAGGCTTTTAAAGTCGTCATAAACGATTATCTTTCCCATGGTGGTGGCGCCGCCGCCCGCTCCGAAACGCATGCCGGCTCTTCTTCGTTGTCCTTTTTTCAGGTAAAACCCTAAAGCGTTCCCTTTTAAATCAAAAGCCAGCCCAAAGTTACTTACCGAAGGCATTTTGTCTTCACAATAATAGACCGCTTTCTGCTTTTTTACAATCGCGTTAATACGGCGTTCAAACATAGTTAGGGTAAAATCGTAAGACGCCGGCAGATGCTGTAAAATTAAAACAGGTTGTCCGATTTTCAGATCTTTTTGCGACAGAAACTCGACCGGTTCGGCGCTGAACTCGCCGTTCATGCGTATGAAGGCTATTCCAAGATCATCGTCTTTGCCTATAAACTCAGCGGGAATCTCCTTGCCGTCTTCAAATTTTACGGTTATTTCGGAGGGGATTTCTCCGGACATGAACAGATTCATTGTCGAGGAAAATTCGATATTTGCCCTGTAAATATCGGTCGTGGTCATAACCAGACCTTTGTCGTCCACCACAATTCCGGTAAGATATCTCTTTAACCGTTCCTTGTCTTTTATGCCTTCAAAAGAGGTTATGGACTCGTAATATTGAATTAAAACAAGTTTATTGTGGTATTTTTCGTAAAATTTACTCCAGTTGTTTTCAGCCCACAAAGCCGAAACCATGAGCGTTAAAAGCAATACATAAACACTTTTTTTCATTATTTTTTCTTTCCTTTGATCAAAGCAAAGCGATTAATATCTCCGATTTTTAAAATCAACAGATGATCTTTTTGATCTTTGCGATATTCATTTTCATAGCGCTTTTTGAACGTTGCCAGATTTTTAACGGGCTGACCGTCAATTTTAATAATAATTGCTCCGTTGAACACGCCCGCCTCTTCCGCCACGCTGCCCAACCGAACGCCGGAGATAAGCACCCCTTCCTGACTGCTTAATTGAAAATTCTTCACGATACGCGGCGTGATTTCTTTAACCGAAATTCCCCATTCCGAGCAATAGTACTCGTTGCCTGTGAACTTGCCCTGCCTTTCGACAAGAATAACCTTTTTCTTTTTTGACAGATGTTCATCCAATAATTCAAATGTTACCTTTTCCCCGACCGGTAACTTGGAAATAAGCAAGCGTATTTTAGGAAGTTCCTCCTTATAAATCGCGGAAACCGGATGGTTGTTGACCGCCGTTACAATATAGCCCGGCTTAAGTCCCGCGCGCTGAGCCGGAGAATTCGGCTCAACGCTGGCTATCAACGCGCCTTCCAGATCCGGACGATTCAAATATCTGCGGTACTCTTTAATTTCCTGCCATTCCACTCCGATCCTGGCGCGTTCCACTTCGCCTTTGGTCAGAATTTGTTCGATAACGTATTTTGCGGTATTAATCGGGATGGCAAATCCCAGATTTTCTCCGAAGGTAATGGCTCTTGAATTTATACCGATGACCTTTCCTTCCAGATCGACCAGCGGTCCTCCGCTATTGCCCGGATTAATCGCCGCGTCGGTTTGAATCCACAAATTGAACGGCGAGGTCATTTCACCCAAATCCTCGAAATAACGATCGACCGAACTCACAACGCCCATTGAGATCGATCGGGCGAGACCCAACGGAGAGCCGAGCGCAAGCACAATTTGACCGACTTCTAGTTTATCGCTGTCTCCCAGCTCGGCGGAAGGGACGCTTTCTAATCCCGCCTCTTTTAACTTCAATTTTAGAACCGCCAAATCCGTCCACGGATCAAGCCCCACAACTTCGGCTTCCACCTCTTTTTTGGAAGAAAGTGTAACCAGCACGAACTTTGCTTTTTCGGCGACGTGATTATTCGTTAAAACATACCCGTCCGATCTGAAAATTACGCCGCTGCCGGTAACCTGAACCTTTAAAGGCTCGCCGGAATCCACCAATTCTTTTATTGGTTGAATATGTACAAGAGCGGGAAAGACCTTTGCCCGCGCTTTTAGTATTTTTTGCTCTAAATTATCCCCGGCAAATAAAACCGCAGATATTAAAAAAAGAAACAGAAACTTCTTCATTACTTCCTCAACTTCCTGTTCAAGAGCGATTCGATTTTTTCAATTTTTGTGTCAAGCCTGCTCTCCCCGGTTTTCCGATAATCCATTTTTAGCACCATGGATATTCGCGTACAATCTTTTTCCAATTCATTAAAACACTTTCTTACAACTTCCATTACTTCGTCATAGTTCCCTTCAAGCACGGTTCCCATGGGGTTTAAACGATAATTCACCCCACTCTTATCAATTACGTCTAAAATTCGCGCCACATAGGGCGAAAGGCTCTCCCCTTTATCCAGCGGAAACATGCTGAATTCAATTAATACCATTATATCCTCCTAAAACCTCGATTTTTTTATGTTGGCAGATTTGAGAAATATGGCTCTGAATTAAAAATAAAATATCAAATATTTTAAAGAGAAAAATCACTTCTTTTTTTGTTCCAACATTGTTTTGTGCCAAATATAAACCCGGATTCCGCGAAAAAGAATGGCAATAAAAATAATAATAAGAGAGTAAAGAATAGCCATGCGGTACAAATTACCAATCATTCGACGCCAGTGCAGAAAGTTTTGAAAGAACAACACAATTACAAAGAGGGTGAGCAAGCCGATAAAAAAATTCAAAGGCTTATAATCCCACTTTTTACCTTTATGTTCCATTTTTAAATCAGCCACCATAAGACCGTAAGTAATTGTTGCCACAATCGCAGCCCAGAAAAACTGCGTGGCTTCTATCCAGTCAAAAAGATGAAAAAGAAAATAGCTGCCGATAAATGTTAAAATGGGCATCCATTCCAGAATATTCTTTTTTTCTTCCATCATCATTCCCGTTTTTAATACTTGTTGTTTCAAATTCAGGCGAAATTAACCTTTTTGTAAAGGTAATAAATTTCGAGCACAAAAACCTTTAAAATTGCTGCAGCCGGAACCGCCAAAAACATTCCTATCACTCCAAAAAACTGTCCGCCCACGATTACCGCAAAAATCACCAATAAGGGATGCATCTGCACGCTTCTGGCGACAACAATCGGCTGCACAAGCACATTGTCCAACAACTGAATCAAAGCAAAAGCTCCCGCCACCATCAGCATCTGGTTCACAGCTCCGTTCGTTATGGTTACAACCAAAATAGCAATAACGGCTCCCGTTAAAGGTCCGATGTAGGGAACCATATTGGCAAGACCGGCAAACGCGCCTATAAGCAAAAAATAGGGAACGTTTAAAACCCATAAAGCCACAACGGAAAGAAAGCCGATAATCAGGGCGTCAAAAAACTGACCGCGCAGGTAACCGCCGATTTGTTTATCGGTTTTGTAAATCAAATTAAGGGTTATTTCAAAATAGCGGTTGGGAATAATGCTCACCATACTTTTTATCAACGCCCTGCCGTCCTTGAGTAAAAAGAAAACCACAAAGGGAATAATTACCAGTGTGGTAATTATGGATATAACGCTGCCCACCAAAGAAAAGATCGAATTCGAAAAATGGTTTACCGCAGTATTCAATTTGTTCTGTAAATCCAGATTCACGTCTTTTAACATCGGCAAGTTATTACGTATAAACTGCTCGATCCTGTTAATTGTTTCAGCGCTTTTGCCGCTTCCAAGGTTGTACTGAATCACTTTAATCTGGTCGATTATCGGGGGAACGATAAAATAGATAAAGATGAACAGCAGCAAAGCAAGACAAAGAAAAATTACCGCCGTGGCGGAAGTTCGCGAAAGCCCTTTGTATTCCAAAAACGATGTGATCGGGTCAAGAATATAAGCCAGCAAAGCCCCGATAATAAAAATTATCAAAATGGAACTCAGCTCAACGACCACCCAGCCGATAGCCAACAAAAACATTATGGAAAGGACTATTTTCAAAAATCGATTAACTGTAACGTCCATTAGTCTTCCTTCTTAAGTAAGGAATTCAATTTATTTCTTAACTCACGGTTTTCAAGATTGCTGTGGCGCAACCGTTCCGCAATCATTTGCGACAAGCGCAAAAGAATTTTATTGCCTGTTCTCGGGTAGGTTTCGAGAATACTGAAAAGATCCGGTTGAAAAAAACCGTACAATCTGCTCGGTTTACTGGCGATCGCCGAGGCGGTTCTCGGCGCTTCCAGCAGCAGAGCCATTTCTCCGAAAAAATCGCCTTTGGATAAAACCGCCAGAACTTTTTGCTCATTGCCAAGCGTAATTCGTACCTGACCCGATTCGATGATGTACATCCCCACCCCGGGCTCGCCTTCGGAAAAAATGACCTCGTCCTTTTTGTAAGTACGCTGATGTAAAATTCTTTCTAACTGACGCAGTTCCTTCCTGGTTAAATCCTGAAAGAGCGGAATACGTTTTAACACTGTAAGAATGTCTTCTTTCTCACCGGATTTAAGGCGAAAAATATTTGTCCACAAACTATCTTCGTGCATCGGCTTCCCCAATGATTTTGTTTAATTGAATATAAATTTAGTTCTGACCGGTAGCAAGTGCTATCAGTTTGTTTTTGAATTTATGCGTATTCACTTTAAATTATGTGTTAAAAAGCAAAAACTGCAAATAGTTTTTCATTAAAGTCGGACTGATTTAACTAAGGAGGGTTTATTAATGAAACAATTTAATTTCTTTTTAATTGTCGTCTTTTCCGCAGGGCTGCTTTTTAATCCTTTGAAGGCGCAGGATAAGGCTTTTTACAAAAAAAAGGTGGTATGGGGCAAAGAAAAAACCGTATTAACCGCCGATTTTTCAAAAGTAAAAAAGCCCGCTTTGGAAGATTTTAAAACGCGTGTCTTTCATTTCGATCCTGTTCATCAGGACACGACCGGAACCTGCTGGGCGTTTTCAACCATTTCATTTCTTGAATCCGATATTTACCGCATGAACAAACAAAAAATAAAACTTTCCGAAATGTTCGTGGTTTATTGGGAGTATGTCGAAAAAGCCCGACGCTTTGTGCGGGAAAAAGGCGACTCTGAATTCGGCGAAGGGTCCGAATCTAATTCCGCCATAGCGCGAATCAAACAATACGGCATTGTCCCTTACGATGTTTATTCCGGTCTTCTGCCCGGACAGGAACGATACACCCATCGGAAGTTGTTCCGGGAAATGCGCGATTACCTGAATTTTATCAAAGAAAAGGGCTACTGGGACGAAAAAATAGTATTAACAACGATTAAACAAATATTAAATAAATACATGGGCGAACCTCCCGAAACGTTTGAATATCAGGGAAAGACCTACACGCCAATCGCCTTCAGAGACCAGGTTTGCAAACTGAATCCCGATGATTATGTGGAATTCATGTCCACTATCAAACATCCGTTTTATACCAAGGCTGAATTTGAAGTTCCCGACAACTGGTGGCATTCCAAGGACTATCGCAACATCCCGTTAAATGAATTTTACAAAGCGATTAAAAACGCTATTAAAAACGGTTATTCCGTTGCCATCGGAGGCGATGTCAGCGAGCCCGGAAAATACGGAGAAGGAGACATCGCCATTATCGTGCCCTGGGATCTGCCTTCAAAATCCATCAATCAGTCTTCGCGCGAATTCAGGATTTACAACCACACAACTACCGACGATCACGGCGTGCACATTGTCGGCTATACGCATAAAAACGGACACGACTGGTTTTTAATCAAAGATTCCGCTTCCAGTTCGCGCGAAGGAAAGTACAAAGGCTATTATTTCTTTAGGGATGATTTTATCAAATTAAAAATGCTGAGTTTTATGGTGCACAAAGACGCGGTGAAAGACTTGCTGAAAAAATTTAACGAAAATTGATTTATCATTGACGCCTCACAGGTTTTCTAAACCTGTGAGGTTTTGAAATGCAGGGAACACCGGTCTTCCGACTTCATCCTTGTGATTTTTCAATTGCTTTTTGATTGAAAGCATTTGCCGGGTAATTGTCTGTAGTTCTCTTAAAAAGCTCTCGTCGTAATCTTCCTGTTCCGAACTGTTTTGCAAAATCAAAATCCGTAAACGTTCCTGCAAATATTTGTGTTTTTCATATAAATTTTGAATCGGCATGCGAGCCTCTTTCATATCCTTTCTTTATGTCAATAGTCGTCGTCTTCTAAATTATGATGAAGAACCTTGTCGAAAAAATCTTTTAATTGCACATTTTCTGTTCAATTTCAGGCATCCGGTTTTGCAACTTTTAAAATAATCTTCTAATTTCTTTTGGATTTGATGAAAATCAGGAGGCTCTTCCATGAAAAAGGTATTTATACTCGGCGTTTTTCTGATCTTTGCCTTTGCTACTTCGTGTAAAGACAAAAAACTGATCGAAGAAAATCAACAGTTAAAAGAACAGGTCTCGGAATTGAAATTAAAATTGCTACAGTACGAACAACTTGCCCAGAACATCCGCTTTTTAATTGACGAAATGAAAAACGTTAAAGCAAGAATCGTAACCAATTATGGCAGCATTGAACTGTCTTTCTTTCCGGAAAAAGCTCCTATTACTTGTTTTAACTTTATTGTTCGGGCGGAAAGCGGTTATTACGACAACATTTTGTTTCATCGCGTAATAAAGGGGTTTATGATTCAGGGCGGCGATCCAAATACCCGCACCAAAAATATTAACAGTTACGGACTTGGCGGACCGTTGGTAAATATTCCTCACGAGTTCAACGATTTAAAACACGAGCGCGGCGTAATAGCCATGGCGCGCCCCGGAAATGTCGCCCTCGGAGCGGGATCACAGTTTTACATCACCCAGGCGCCCGCTTATCATCTGGATAATCAATACACAATTTTCGGCAAGGTCACCAAAGGCATGGACGTTGTGGATAAAATTGCCAACGTGCCGACCGACGAAAACAATTTGCCCAAGCGCCCGGTAGTAATACTAAAAATCGATGTCTTTAAGTAATTCTTTATCTTCGGAAAACTGTGGTTTTGATTAACGTAACTGCGTTTTGTAATCCTATTTCTCTTTTTTATCGATCGCGGATCGGGAAAAGGCGATTTCGATAATTCACTCGGCGCAGGACACTTTTTTGTAAACAGAAAAACTCTCCGTTTTTTTAACTTTCTTTGCGGATTTGCAAGTTAACAGTTTATGTTCCGCTTTTATTTTCACTTTAAACAAAAATCGATTCATATCCATTTGCCATAAGTACCGTATTCCTTTAACTTTCTTTTCAGTAATTGATCGACAGCTATTTTATCGGAGATACAAATGGATTTTAATTTTATGGCAGAATTTCATCCCAACCGCAAGGCAAGAAAGCAATTTGAACTTGACGAATCGCTGTTTAATCTTCAGGGCGATATTGTTTTTCTGAATATGCGCGCTACCCGAACATTAGCCGAAAGATTGCATGAAATTAACAGCGAAATTCGGGCAAGCGAACTGAATGCTTTGGGCTTGCTTCATGAAATAGAACACTATATGATTCGTTATTACTTTAAAAACTTTCATCCCGAACTATACGATAAATTGGAAAACCACCTGATCGGCTCTTTAGGGCAAAAGGAATACCAAAAGTTATTAAAGAAATTTTGCGAGCTTTTCCCCCCTACCGAAGTTTTCAACAACAAAATTTCTGTAAACGAATATCTCAAAAACAAAACCGAATCATTTCCTAACCGCTTTATTTTATTAGACGAAATTATTGTGCTTTGGCTGGATAATCTTAACCCGGCTTTCGCTTCCGTCAACACGCTTATCGATCCCTCGGATTTGGAAAAAGTCAGCGCATTCGATAAAACATATAATCTGATCGATGATTATTTTAAAGAGGCTCCCAAACTTCCGAAGCAGAAGATTTCTTTTCTGGACTTTTTACGTCAGCCTGCTCAAAAATACCCGCAAGCCGTTCTTGCTCAGTTGGAATTCATCCGAATCCATTGGCGAGAATACATCGGCTCGTTTTTAGACAGAATATTGAAGAGCATGGATTTCATTAAGGAAGAACAAAAAGCGCGTTTTGACAAGGCGACCTTTGGACCGGGTCCTTCGGAAATTCCCGAGTTTAAAGATTCCTGGGATTTGGAACCCGAACGCTTTTCGCGGGATGAACACTGGATGCCGCGGCTGGTGCTTATCGCAAAAAGCACCTATGTTTGGCTGGATCAACTAAGTAAAAAATACCATCACGATATTCGGCGACTCGATCAACTTCCCGATGAAGAGTTGGAACGGCTGGCTAAATTCGGAATTACAGGTCTTTGGCTTATCGGCATTTGGGAAAGAAGCCGGGCGTCTCAAAAAATTAAGCAGCGAACGGGCAATCCCGAAGCCCTCGCCTCCGCCTATTCGCTTTATGATTACGTGGTGGCTCACGATCTTGGCGGCGAAGAGGCTCTCAATAATTTAAAGGAACGCGCCTGGAAATACGGCATTCGTATGGCGACGGACATGGTTCCCAATCACACAGGTATTGATTCCAAATGGATTATTGAACATCCTGACTGGTTTGTGCAACTGCCCTATTCGCCTTTTCCGAAGTACTCTTTTAACGGTCCCGATTTATGCGACCATCCGGACATCGGCGTTTTTATTGAAGACGGCTATTGGGATCGGACGGATGCCGCCGTTGTTTTTAAATGGGTTCGTTATCATTCGGGCGAGGTGCGTTACATCTATCACGGCAACGACGGAACGAGCATGCCCTGGAACGACACGGCTCAATTAAATTATTTGAATCCCGAAGTTCGTGAAGCTGTTATTCAAAAAATTCTTGAAATAGCCCGTCAATTTCCCGTCATTCGTTTTGATGCCGCCATGACTTTGACCAAAAAACATTTTCAACGCTTGTGGTTTCCCGAGCCCGGCTCCGGCGGGGATATTCCCTCCAGAGCCGAATTTTCCATGACCAGACAGGAATTTGATAAACAAATGCCCCACGAATTCTGGCGGGAGGTCGTTGACCGAATTCAACAGGAAGTGCCGGACACCCTACTTTTGGCTGAAGCCTTTTGGATGATGGAAAGCTATTTTGTGCGGACCCTGGGAATGCATCGGGTTTATAACAGCGCTTTTATGAACATGCTCAAAAACGAAGAAAATCAAAAATTTCGCCAGTTAATTAAAAATGTTCTGGAATTCAATCCACAAATTCTGAAACGCTATGTCAACTTTATGAATAATCCGGACGAAGAAACCGCGGCAACTCAATTTGGCAAAGGAGACAAATATTTCGGCGTGTGCACTTTACTGGCAACCATGCCCGGCTTACCCATGTTCGGTCACGGACAATTGGAAGGCTTTAGCGAAAAATACGGAATGGAATACCGCCGCGCTTACTGGCACGAAGAAGAAGACACGTGGTTGGTTCATGAACATTTCCGCTTAATCGCTCCGTTGCTTAGAAAGCGATATTTGTTCAGTGAAGTGGATAATTTTATTCTGTACGATGTTTTTACGGATCAGGGAAACGTAAATGAAAATGTGATTGCTTACAGTAATCGCTTTAACCGGGAAAGCGCCCTTGTCATTTACAACAACAGCTACAATCACGCCTCGGGGTGGATTAAAATGTCTGCCGCCTTCAGGGAAGACGATCAATTAATACAGAAGAGTCTGGTCGAAGGGCTGGGGCTCAGCGGCTCGGATGAAGCGTTTGTCGTATTTAAAGATCATATAAGCAAATTGGAGTTTATTCGGAAATTAGAAGAATTAAGGGAAAAAGGCTTGTTCGTTGATCTGGGCGGTTACAAATATCAAGTGTATTACAACTTTACAGTTGTGGAACATTCGGCGCAAATGCCTTACCGAGAGCTCTATCAAAAATTAGCCGGTACGGGCGTGTTAAACCTTAATCATACACTCAAAGAAATCCATTATGAACCTCTGCATAAATCATTGGATAATTTGCTGAATTTTGATTTTTTTCAATCGGCTTTGAAAATCGTTCGCGAAAAACCGCGCACTAAAAACCCCGGACGCGAACTGCTCGATTTGTTTAAAGATTTTTGTAATCAGGCAGCCCGCTTCGAAAAATCAGACCCTGTTCCCGAACAGGATTTGAAATTAATTGTCAAAAAGTTTAATGGCTTTTTCAAAATTTACCGTTCCGGATATTTTGCCTCGCTTACCGGGAATAAATCGGTTTCCGCGCGTTCCCAACGTTTGGTCGAATTCTTTTCCGGTAATTCCACTCAACTTTCTCCGGATCTGAAAGTATTTTACCTCTGGTTAGTGCTGATACTCCTAAAATTACAATACAAAGGCTTTAAAGATTTTTCATTTATTTCGGAGCGGCTTTTCGCTCAAATATTTCAAAAACATCTTGACCGTTTAAACGAAGCCGAGAAACCGCGCAAGATTTCTTTAAAATTACTACTTCTTTTGACTCTGTTTCCCGAGGGATTTTCTTTTGCGGATTTCGATCAAATAAGCCTTAATATCGAAAATTTGCTCTCGGTGGATTTGGCGACCGAATATTTGAAAATTCATCCTTTTGAAGGCGTTTATTATTTTAACAAAGAACACTTTGAAGAATTGATGTTCTGGCTCTTTTTATTGCACACTGTTTCGTATTGCTCAAAGCCTAAAACGAATTGTAAAAAAATTTTAAAAGAGCTCAGGAATCTCGAAACATTATTCGAGGAAGCGTTTAAAGCGGGTTATCGGTTATATGATTTTATTGACAAATTAAAAACCTTTTCTTCAGTCGATCAAAGGAAGTAGTTGATATTTAAACAACGTATCAACTTTATCCAACTGCCGCAGGTCGGTGCGGATCTGATCAATGGAAGTAAAAAAATCTACCGGATAATTCGGATAAATCTCCTTATTTGTCCCTTTTCGCGGAGGATTATCCTGCATCAATTCCAATAGGAATAAAGATTGGTAAAGATAAGTGCGGGCGGTTTCGAATTCGCCCATTTGAATTAGACATTTGGCTTTTAAATGTGTGTAAACAGCGCACGAAGGATTAGACGCCAAAGATTTGTTTATGCATCGAAGGGCTTCCGAATAGTCTTTTAAATCAAACAAAACAACCGTAGAAAGATAGTTTATGTATTCGTCATCGGGATATTTTCTATAGAGTTCAAGAATATATCGATCATATCGTTCTCTGTAATCGCGCCACGCCAACTGGCTGTTCAGTTCAAAAACCTTTTCGATCAGTTCGGGGGTGATTTCAGTATATTGATCGCTTAATTGGGAGTATATTTCAAAGGTTCTTTCGAAGGAAAAGGGTTCGTCGTCAAAGATGTCCGGTGCTTTGTTTTTGGGGCGGTTAGCTAATTTGTCCATCTCTTCGGGATTGTTTTTCATAAAAACTTCGTTGCCAATCTCAAAAATATCATAAATCGATTCTAACGTAAACGCCAAAGTAAAATTACGCTTTGTGTAAAGCGTGAAAATTTCCCGAATCGATTTTTGTAATTTTGATTTTGAAATCATTTGCTTTCATCCTTTTGGATGATCAAAAAACTTTTACTTTCTATTTTAATCGACTGTAACCCCGTCCGTTTAAATCCTGAATTGTTAAATTTGACTATCGAAAACCCTTTCACATTATTTATGATTTTAGGCGAATCCGACAAATTGATAATCACGTCAATTATTTGACTGTTCAGCCTTCTTCGATACCTCCAGAGTTTGTTTTGATCGTCAATTAAGACATTTTCAAAACTACCCATCCTTAAGGCTGCATGTCTTATTCTAAATTTAATGAGCTTTTGATAAAAGTCAAACCATTTTGAATTTTTATTAAATTCCAGTGATTTGGGTCTCACCTCTCTTTCACCGTATTCCTGCCCGTAATAAATCATCGGGGTTCCCGGTAAGGTAAATAAAACCGCAGCCATTATCCGGGTATATTTTTCGCCAAATTGCAACACAAATCTCGGCAAATCGTGATTTTCCAAATATCGCAATGTTTGGCTGAACTTCGGATAATTCAACCGGCTTTTTTCCAGCCCGAACGGAATAGCGGAAATCGGCTTTTTCCCGTTTAACACATCCAAAACGTTTCCGTAAAAATCGGTGTCATAAGACATGTCAAATTCATAATCATGAAACTGCGGCTGTCTCGGCAGCACCTCGTTCAGCAATAAACATTCGGGATTTACCTTTTTTATTTCCCGTCTGAAATCTTTCCAAAAATCATGCGGAACCGCCCAGGCAACGTCGCAGCGAAAACCGTCCACGCCCAAATTCAACCAGAATAACGCCGAATTGAGAATGTAATGCCGCACCCACGGATTGCCGTAATTTAAGTTCACTAAAGTGTCCCAGTCGTTATGATAGCCCCAGGTACCGTCCGGTTTCCAGTAAAACCAATCGCGAAGCGGCGAATTACTGTTATGAAACGCCGCCTTTACAAACCGATGCTGATCCGACAAATGATTGGCGACAAAATCGAAAATAATCCGCATTCCCGATTGATGCGCCTTTTCGATAAATTCTCTGTATTCGCTCAACGTGCCGTAATCGGCTTCGATATCGAACAGAGAAACCGGAGCGTAGCCGTGCTCGGTTGGTCCCTCATAAACCGGCAACAACCAAATCGTATTCACACCTAATTCTTTTAAATAGGGCAGTTTTGAGATCAGACTCTTAAAATTCCCCTGCGGAGTAAATCGTCTTAAAAACACTTCATAAACAATTGCCGTGTCTGCCCAAGCCGGAGTTTGCCGAAAATCCATCCATTGGGTCGTTTGGTAATGATTGATTAAAAGTATTTTCGGTTCCGATAGGCGGCGGTCTTTTTCCAAGATCAGATAATAGAAATAACTTCCTTGCGGCAACTTTTTATCAAAATACAACAAATTCTTTTTTGCTTTTACCCCTGCCGCCGGATTTTGCGCGTCTCCGTACCAGCGGTATTTTATTCTTTTTCCCGGGTTTTGCTTAAATTCGATTACCAACCGATCCGCTGTCGTAAAATCGCTTTCGACAAAAGTTCCCTCAAATGTCGTGTCTTGCGGAACATGGCGGACGGAGTTAAATCCGTTCCAGCCGTCGGCAACCTTATTCGGATTCGAGGGGTCCGGTATCCATATTGAATCGTTAATAACGTATTTATATTCCCATTTGCCTGATTTTAAAGGGATTTTTATCTTCCACTTATTTAAAAGCGGATCAAATTTCATTAAGCTGGCGGACGAATTCCAGTTGTTAAACTCTCCCACTAACACTACCTTTTTAACGGGAACCTTTAATCCGTAAAAGGCAACCTTAAATTCCTTCTCCGATCTGTCGTAAGGGAGAACAACCACTTCTGTTACGTCACTGTCTTTTAAACCCATTGAATCTTTTACGGTTAACCGAAAACGATAATTTCCCGGCGACTGCGCGATAAAATGGGGAAAAGGCGTATCGGCGTTTACCAAAGAAATTTTTTGCGCTCCGTTTAATTGTCTCCATCGGTATTGGGTAACAGGTTCAAAATCCGGATCAAAAGATAATCCCCCGTTCATAATTACTTTATCTCCCTTGTGAACCAATTGAGTGGCGCCGGCATTCGCCTTCGGTTTTTTATTTTCAAGGTTTGTTATTAAAATTCCGCTTCTATCCAAAGCCGTTTCGTTAGAGTTTTTCTTTACAAGTTTTAACCGCCATCCGTGTTCTCCTTCTCCTAAAAATCTGAACGGCGCCGATATGGTTGAATCTTTGACCGAAAACGTACCTTTAACGGAATCAAGGCTTAACCCGATTTCGAAACTCTTTCTTATTTTTTTGAGCGGCGTATCAAAACTGAAATACAAACTATCGACTTTACTGTACAACCACGATCCCGTTTTGGGTATTGCACCTTTGAGCCGCGGTATTTTTAAAGTATCGATGAAGATCATCGAATTGGAATAAGCGCCGCCATAGGCTTCCGCCTTCGGGTCTCTGAGCCAATGCCTTCCGTTTACAACAAAGCGATAGGAATGCCATCCTCTTTTCAAAGGAACGCGAACCTGCCAGATATCGTCGCCGTCTCTGTCCGTCAGATAGTACCATTCTTTCCATTCCGAAAAGTCGCCGACAACCGCAAGACGTTCGATTTTGTATTTATGCGCCCGGTTATCGAATTCAAAAGTCCGATTCACTCTGTCGTCAAAATGACGTCCGACTAACAGCGAAAGTGTGGCGGAAAAGAACACTGTGATCAAAATTATGCCGCTCCATTTTTGCATCTTCGCTCTCCGTGTCGTTTATTTTTATTTATTGTTTCATCATATCATTGTTTTGTTTAAATTTTAATATTAATCTTTGTCTTTCCATGCAGGAGGTTGTCTTTTGAGAACTAAACTCTTTCTAATATTAATCCTTATCTTTTCATTGTTTTCCTGTACAAAAAACATTAAGCCCACCCAGCCGTCAAAAGCTCCTAAAATCCGCGTGCTTTTGGGAAAGATCGATCAAAAAGATTCCCTTCTTTTCGACGGAAAATATTCGCTTCAATTGGAAGAAGCGCAATATGAATTGGGCAAAAAAAACGCTTTTTTCTACCTTTCTCCCTCAAAGACCGGATTTAAAATTTACAATCAGAACCGCCTCTTCGTTTTTAACGCCAACGATATAATCCGTCTGACTCCGTTGGATTTTCCGGACAACAAGTTTAAATTTCGTAATAAATGGTATAAAGGTGAAATAATTTTGCAGCTTGACGATAATTCGTCCATTCTTTTGATTAACAATATCGATTTGGAAGAATATTTAAAAAGCGTTCTTGTGGGCGAAATGCCTTCCCATAAAGACGGTTATCTGGAAGCCTTAAAAGCTCAGGCTATTTGCGCCCGAACTTACGCTATTAACAAAATGAATCAGCGGCAAGATAACGCCTATCATGTTTACGGCGATTTTCACGATCAAGAATACGCCGGTCTAAAAAAACGAACCAAACTTGCCGATTACGCGGTTGAAACAACACGCGGCGTTGTTCTGAAATACCAGGACACCCTCGCGCAAATTTATTATCACTCCACCTGCGGCGGAATATTGGAAGACATCAATAATTTGTGGAGCGGACAAAGTAATTTAAGTTACCTCTCCTCCCGAAAGGATGTTCTTGGCGATACCTTTACCTGCGCGATTTCCCCCTATTTTCGCTGGGAGCGCACTTTTACGATCGAACAAATCGATTCTCTGTTCGGCAGCCGCTTTCACCGCTCCTTGTTAAAAAAACCGCTGACCGACACCCTTCGACTCCGGCTCAAAATCGATGTTAATGAACGCACGTCCTCCGGCAGAGTTAAATCGCTGACGTTAACTTATGCCGATACCGCAGTTGTGTTAAAGGATTTTGAAATTCGCAGATTCTTTTCTAAATTCAATTCCGGCAATCTCCCCAGTCTTCTGTTTAAAATTTCGTCCTCTTCTGATTCCGTTTTAGTGATTAACGGGGGCGGCTTCGGGCACGGGATCGGGCTTTGTCAGTGGGGAGCGATAAATATGTCTTTAAAGGGATTTAAGTATTACGATATCTTGGTGAACCAATATTTTCCCGGAACCTATTTAAAAAGGATGTATTGATGTTTGGAAATAAAATTATCTTTTTAATCACAATAATCGCCTTATCCCTGTTTTTGGGCTGTCAACCCGAGTTTGTTAAAAAGCGACCTTCCGCGACCTCCGAAGTGGACAGCGTGCTATTCTATCAAAAAAAGGATGTCGCCGATCCTTTTATTGACGGTCTGCTTTCTAATTCAGATCAACCGGTAATTCTCAAAAAAACCGTGGCTCCTCCTCCCGCGCCCAAAAAGAACTATCGTGAAGCGCAAGGCTTTAGAGTTCAGGTATTTGCCGGCATCGATTCTCTTAACGCTCTTCAACAACTTAAAAAACTTTCTTCCGTGGTATCCGACAGTTGTTATCTGATTAAAGAGAAAGATCTGTTTAAAGTTCAAGCAGGAGACTTTGTTAAGCGTTACAAAGCCGACTCTTTAAGAGAGGCGGTTAAAAAAGACGGTTTTCCGGGAGCCTGGGTTTTGCAAACCACCGTTTATGTTTATAACGATAATACTGAACTTTTACCCGAGACGGTGGAATCATCTTCCGCTTCCGGAAAGTATCAAATTCAGGTTTTCGCCACTTCCGACGAAAGCAAGGCAAAGGATTTAGTGACGCGGCTTTCTCAACAGTTCGATTATCCCGCTCATTATGAATCTAAAAACAATCTTTACAAGGTTTTTCTCGGGAAATTTGCAACCCGGGAACAAGCCGATAAAATTCTGCAGGAAATAAAAAATCTTGGTTTCCCAGACGCCTGGATTGTTCATTAACATAAGGAGAGCGAACCATGGATAACTTTTATTTCAATTTTAAAGACCTCTTCAAAGCGCCGCGAATGGCAATCGGTCCTCAGCGTATTTCTCTTGCCATGTTAGGATTGCTTGCCGCACACTTTGTTTATCTTTTTTTCACTTATCTCGCTATTTCATTAGGTGGACATTCAATCGCTCTTGTTTGGTCGGAATACGGATTATTCCCCTGCGCTTATGTGTTTGATTTACCCTTTTATTCTTACATTTTATACTGGATTGGGGTTGTTTTAACAGGCTATATTTTGCTTTTGATGAACACAGCAGTTTCCAGAGCGGCTTACATGCATTTACGGGAAAATTTGTTTTACACCTGGAAACAGGCGCTTAATTTTACTAAAGACAAAGCCGTTTCCATTGCCGGCACCTATCTTACCTTTATCTTTTTGATTTTACCTTTTATCATCGGCGCGATTATCATGGCGCTTATCGGGCGAATTCCCTGGTTCGGCGAAATTTTAAATTCTCTGGCTACCTTGCCTTACATTTTCGCCGGAATGGTTCTCGTGTTTTTTACCATCAGCTTTTTTGTCTCTTTCTTTTATGGTCCGGTTATCATCGCCACCTCCGAAGAAGACGGATTCGGTGCCGCCGTTCAATCTCTCCACTTAACATGGGGACAACCCTGGCGCCTTGTACTTTACGGCATTACGATTATCGCTCTTGAGATTTTCGGCATTTTCTTTTTTGCCTTTGTCCTGAAAATCGGTTTGATCATCTACTCCGTTTTGTTCATGCCTTTGATGCATTCTCTGGCTCCTATTTTGGATAATGCCTTGCGGTTCATTCAAATTTCTATGGGCAGCATTAATGACTGGATTGTCGAACTACTCGGTCCAAGCGGAAGCAAAATCTTCTATTTAAAACAAAACTACGAAGCTTTAAGCCTTCAAATTCCGCTATCGACCCAAATTTCTTCTTATATCGTCTATTTCTTTTTATTGATCGCCGCTTACATGACCGTTGGCTACGGCGAAGCGGTTGGCTGCACCGGGCTCGTTATTTCTTACGTTATTTTTGATTCCAAATTGACCAACACGAATTTACTCAAGAGGAAAGACAGTGAAATAGAAGAGGAAGACGAAAGCAAACCCCAGGAGGAAGATACCAAAAACATCGGCGAAGACGCGGATAAACAAGACGAAGATGACAAAGATAAAGAGAGCGAAGAAGATAAATAAAACCATTATCGGATCGTCAGGATTCACTCGATTCCTGACGGTCTTTTCTTTGTAATATCGGCTCCCATTCTTCCAATAACTTCCGTGTGGTTCCCGTTTTTTTTCTCACAAACAATTCCACCTTAGCGCCCGTTTTCTTTCGATAATTAGCGTCCGAAAAAAGAGTTTCGCTTATTTTTAAAAAATCTTCTTTGTCCCTGACGACAAAAGCGCTTTTCTCTTTAACTAACTGTGCGGCTTCATAGGAGTTTTCGTATTTTGGACCATAAATTACGGGAATGCCGTAAACCGCCGCTTCCATAACATTATGAATTCCCTGTTTAAAACTCCCACCCACATAGGCGATATCCGCGTATTGATAAAGATCCGCCAAAACCCCAACCGCATCCACTATCAACACACGCCGATCTTGTAACTCTTCCCGCTGTGAGTAAAGCGATACTCCGACATGCTCATATTGGTTTTTAATAATTTGAATAAAATGCTCTTCCGGTTGATGTGGCACAAAAATAACTTTTATTCGGTCAAATTTTGTGATCAGCTTTTGTAAAGACTCATTAATCGCGTTGTAATCTTCCTGCCAGATACTGCCCAAAACAAAAACAAACGCCTCGTCCGTCCACTTTTTGTTCAGCAAATTCTTAGAAAACGCCTTTTCTTTTCTGATTAACGCCTGATCAAATTTAGTGTCGCCCGTTACGGAAACATTTTTTATCCCGAAATACTCAATAAATCTCTCTTTGTCTTCATCGCTGATCGCGTAAACTTTGTCCAGTTTTTTGTAAACGTCTTTTAAAAGAAATCGATAAAATGCGTTTAATCTGGATGATCCTTTGGACAAAGAAGCATTAACAAGAAACACAGGGATGTTTAATTTTTTTGCGGCGTAAATTTGATTGGGCCAAATATCGTGCTTGGAAATGATTATCAAACGCGGGTTTATTCTTTTCAATATCTTTTTCCACAACCAGTAAAAATCGAAAGGCTGATAAACATGAATTTCATCCGGATATGTCTTTTTAGCATGTTCGTAACCAGACGGCGAAAAAAAGGTGACTATTATTTGATATTGTTTCCCGAGAAGGTGAATAACCGGTCGGATATGCTCGAATTCACCGAGAGAAGAGGCATGAATTAAAATCGTCTTTTTATCTTTGGGAAGAAACGA
>JAJRSN010000374.1 GCA_024278715.1 Calditrichota bacterium | reverse complement strand
TATCCAAATTCATTAAAAAACCGTAACGCAAGCGTTTTTTAAGGGCTTCCAATTGTCGGGCGTCCGCCGAATTTTCCTGCATTTTTCGAACGGTTTCTTCAATCAGCGATTCCACATAATCGATATCGTTATCGTTTTTAATCATGCTAAAAATCGTCAATAAATTCGGATCACGATGAAAAGAGAAATCGCCGCCTAAATACTGAACTTTCTGCTCTTTAATTACCAAACGTCTGTAAAGATCGCTGTTTTGTCCAAAGGCAAGCTCGCCCAAAAGATAAACGGCTGCCGACATTTTATCTTTTGGATCAAATGCCGGTCCTTTGTAAGCCATGGCTAAAAGGGGCAGGGTTCGTCCTTTGTAAATAACGGTTTTACGGCGCTCCGATTTTTGCGGCGGCTCGGGAGTGATTTTCGGAGCAACGTAACCCTTTTGCCAGTTTCCGTAATATTTTTTAATAAGCGTCTTTGTTTTTTCTGGATCAAAATCCCCGGTAATCACCAGTATCACGTTTTCCGGACGGTAATAACGCTTAAAAAAGTTTTTGCTGTAATCATACATTTCGGGCATACGTTTAATGTCTTCTTCAAAGCCGATGGTGGTGTGTTTGTAGGTGTGGACGTCAAACGCCAAATTGTAAAGATTTTCTTCCAAAACAGACCAGGGATTTACGCGACCTTTGTGGAATTCGCCATACACGGCGCCGGCTTCGGTTTTAAATTCGCGTTCCGAATAAGAAAGGTTTTGGAAACGGTCGCTTTCCAGAGTCATCGCCAATTCAAGCTTTGAACCCGGAAGCACCAAATAGTAGCAGGTGTAATCGTCCGTTGTATAAGCATTGGCGTCGGCGCCCATCGATGTAACCAGACTGTCGTAAACCGCTCCCGAAAATTGTTTTGTACCGCGAAACATCATGTGCTCGAAGAAGTGAGCAAATCCGCTGTGCCCGGGTTCCCACTCATCGCGGCTGCCTGTACGTACTATGCTGTAGTAAGCCACTAACCCGCTTCCCTTTACCGGAATTAAGTACGAAGTAAGACCGTTGGGTAGTTTGTAGGTTTCGTATTGATAAGGGAAAAAATTCCCGGCAAAGGAAAGATTCATGGCGGCTCCTAAAATTAACAAGCAGATGAAACGAATAGGTTTGTTCATAAAAAACCCCTTTAACTGATTAAGGAATTAATTCTGATTCATTATGAAATAAAGTTAAGGACATTAGAAAAACCAATCAAACATTTGATTTTTGAAAAAAAAGAATTAAAGAGAAAACGGGAGGCAAAGGCATAGCCATTGTAACCTTTCGCATCCCGGATTACTGTGAATTTTTTGACCGCCGAGTCGGTTAGTACGCGTAAATGAATTAGAAAGCTTTGTTTGGGTAAAATTTTTAGATTAAGGCGAATTGGTTTTCGCAGGAAGATCTTTAATTAAATTACTTTGATATGCAATAAAAACGCTGGTTTAACTATTGACATATTAAGGTATCATAAGTACCTTTATATAAAAAAAGATAAACCATATTGGTTGCAACCGACGACGCGCGGTTTGCTTCAGAGTCGCCATCTTTAACGCGCAAATATTCGAGAGGTATTTTTAATATTATCCTCTTTCGGAAGCGCGTTTGCTAAAGATTGGGTAATAAAATTGACAGGTCGGAACAAAAAGCCAACAAATACGACAGGAAGATCAAAAAACAAAGACGTTTGCTTTTTTATTCTGATATTTCACGGATAAATATGATTTACTCGCCGATTGAAATATCATCCGGAAGTTCGTTTACGTCATCGCTTTGATACGGAAAAAATTCTTTGAGTTTATTGCCTATCATCCCGATACCCTCAACCAGCCCTTCGGTGAACTCATTCTGTTTAAAGTGCTCTGCCATTACATCCTTGACGTCTTTCCAGAAATTTTCCGGCACTTTTTCATTGATCCCTTTATCTCCGAAGATGGCAAATTTTTTATTATTCAGGGCAAGGTAAATCAGCGTTCCGTTGCGCAGAGCCGTTTTGTGCATTTTGAGCTTTTGAAAAACCTTAATCGCCCTTTCCAGTGGATCGCCCTTGCATTTGGATTCGATGTGCAGGCGAATTTCTCCGCTTGTCTCTTTTTCCGCTTCCTTAATGGCATCAACAATCTGTTTTTTTTGTTCATCGCTAAAAAATTTTGCCGGATTCATTCTTTATCCTCCTTAATCGTTATCACCTGGAATTCTGTATAATGAACGGATGACATTTTATTAATATACGCACAACTGCAATAAACAAGGGATTTCCCCTTGCAAGTTCTTCGGAATGACAGTCCGACACATAATTTTGCAGAATACTGATTGCCATCACCAACTTCCGCTTGCGCCGCCGCCGCCGGACATTCCCCCGAATCCGCCGCCGAATCCCCCGCCGCCGGACATTCCTCCGCCAAAACCGCCGCCTCCGCCTCCGCCGAAGCCGCCAAAAAAGAACGGTCCCATCCACATTCCCCGGCGCCGCGTTCCTATCCCCGTACCTCGACGCCTACCCAACAGACTACTGATTACCAGAAAAGCAATAATTACCAGAATTATGTTTCCGGATCCGGAGCCTTTTTTTGATCTTTTTGGGGATTTCATCGGAATTTTAATCTTGCCTTCAGCAGCCGGAATTAAAATCTGCAATCCGGCTTTTAGTCCCGAATAATAATCTCCGTCTTTAAAACGGGGAATCATGTAATTATAAAGCACCTGCCTTGCCTGAGCATCGGTAACAACATCTTCCAGACCGTAACCTACTTCAACCCGCGCCTTCCGATCTTCCGTAAAAATGGTAATCAAAATTCCGTTATCCTTGTCAGCCAGACCCGGTTTCCACTTTTCATACAGACGAACTGTAAAATCTTCCAAATAGGTGTTTTCAGGCACCTTTTTAAAAATTGCAATAAATATCTGATTCGATGTTCTTTTTTCAAGGTCTCTCAAAAGGGAATTCAGCGAATTTTCCTGGCTTGGAGTCAAAACATCCGCGTAGTCGTTAACCCAGGCAGTGGGCTTTTCCGGAATGGCGGTTAAAGCAAAAACATACAAGATTCCGGCTAATAAAAATAAAACGCTTTTTTGAAACATTCTCATAATTCTAATTCTTTTCTTTTAAATAACATATAAAATTTGTTATCGGTTTAAAATTTGACTTTGGGAACTTTTTCGCTGCCCGCTTCGGCTTTAAAGTACATCTTTTGTTGAAAGCCAAAAATTCCTGCGATTATGTTTGCCGGGAACTTCCGGATGGCTGTGTTGTAAGCCTGAACCGCTTCGTTGAACCGACGGCGCTCCACGGCAATACGATTTTCGGTTCCCTCTAATTGCGATTGCAAATCCGCAAATCGCTGATCCGCCTTTAAGTTGGGATATCGTTCCACAACCACCATCAATCTTTGCAAAGCGGACGACAGAGCATCCTGCGCCTGTTGGAATCGGGCAAAAGCCTGCGGATTATTCAACACATTGGCGCCAATTTTAATCTGCCCGCCAACTTTGGAGCGAGCTTCGATAACCGCCTGCAGCGTTTCTCTCTCGTGACTGGCGTATCCTTTCACCACTTCCACCAAATTCGGAATTAAATCCGCACGGCGCTGATAAACATTTTCCACCTGAGCCCAGCTTTGATTCACATTTTCTTCCATAGTTATGAAGCTATTGTAATAATTCTTAACGGTTACAAACGTGGAGAGCGCAATAATCAGCAGTA
>JAJRSN010000373.1 GCA_024278715.1 Calditrichota bacterium | reverse complement strand
GGCGTTAATTTGGTTAATGCCTTGCGAAATCGCTTGGGCGGGGGGAGCGCCGGCAATATTCACGCATCCCGATTTAACGGCGCCTATTTGCGTATTTAGCGGCAAAGAGACATCGGAACGACAAACAGCGCCTTCGCCGTCAGTCCAGCTTACTCCGATATAGTAAAATTTATCGGCGGCAAGAACAACATTGAGGTAATCGGACCAGATAATTTGTTCTCCGCTTGTGGTTATTGTTTTAGAGGACTGAGTCAAAAGTCGATAAGCGCCGAGATATTCGTTCCCTTCGTAAACATAAAAATAAAGCGTTAAGGGCGATTTAATCTGCAAAAAGCTGCTAAACCGCAAAAGAGTTGCCGGACGCTCCATAAGATAAATATTCCCCACGCCCGCCGGAATATCGTGCCAGGTTTTTTGTGCGGTATCGCCGACGGTTACGAACCCTTTTGCGGCATCCTGAATCCGGTAAACCAGCTTGCCATAGCCCTGATTTTCGAGCCGTAGTGTAATTTGCGCGGAATCGTTTAAGGCGGAGGCGCGGACGGCAAAATAGGAAGGAGTGAGGGCAACGGCGGGCAATCCCGATTCCACGGTAAACGTCAGCGGATAAACAGTCCGGTATTCCGGGAGCGCGTCGATCGTTAAATTCATTATTATTTTTTCACCTTCGGGGCAATCGCTGCGGATACTAAAACGGAATTCGGCGTCAAAGCTCTCTCCGGCTTTCAATTCATCAATCGCAAGTAAGGTGTCTTGGAGCGACACATAGGGATTAAGACAGTCGAGAAAAAGCTTGACCCGATTTGCGTCAATTTCGCCTGTATTCCGGATATTCATTTTCCATGACGCCTTTTCAGACATGCTGATTTTATCATCAAAGTTGCTGTCGTGCAAATCCGTCACGGAGCAAACAAGATTCATTCCGCCCGCGCCGACTACCGGAATCGTCTTTAGCAGCGGTTTATAATTTTCTTTTCGAACGCAGAGCGTCAGCGGGTCAGGGGAAGTAACGGGATTAAACGAAAGCGCTGCCGTTCCCGAAAGATCGCTTTTGACGGTGGAGAGTATTCTATTATCCTGAACCAGAGTAACGGTGGCTTCAGGAATTCCGACCTTAACGGCGAGCGTTGTTTGATTCAAATAGCAGGTATCCGGCGATTCAACGACAAATGTGTCGGGGAAACGCGTGCGAAGTTGTGAGGCGGGATCTCCGAAGTAATGAAATTCTTCGAATTCGATCAGCAGCTTTGAACCGGCGGAATATTCGGCAGCCATATACATTTTGCCGTAATTAAGCACCTGACCGAGGGAAAGGATTGTTTTTCCGGAATTAAACGGAAGGAAATCCGTCCAGATAGCGTCAAAAAAGCCCTTAGCCAGCGCGTCGTTGTAGCCGCTGTAACTGATGCGGGTTGAGGCGAACACGCCAATCGCGCCGCCGCGAAAATTACGAATCCACGCCTCGGCAAAACTTTCCGATTCAAAATCGGTATTTGAGATCAAATCATCCGTTTCATTGTCAATCCATCCCGTTTTACAATTTGTGCTGAAGACAACAGGTAATTTATTGCCGTTTACAAGATTGCGCACGTGTGAAGTTTTGTACGAAGGGTCTCCCCAACCCGCTCTTGAACCGTGGTCTCTGTGGGTTACCAAAAAACAGCCCTGTTCGATGCCGGCTGAAATATTGGCGGCGTTCCCGTTCCATAAAGAGCCGTTGGATCGCAGCAATTCCGGGGGCAGAGGCTCGCCGTTGGCGTATTTGCCGTTATTGTAATTGGTTGGCGTAACTTCCGGTTTCGCGTAATAAATCCGCTGAGCATCGTATCCTTTGGTTAGCAGCATATTTCGAATTTCTTCGGAAGTTAAAACAAAGCGTCTGTCCGCGTAGCCGTCGCGTTCGTTGTAATCCGGAGTGTCGGGATCGTCGTCATCTTCAAAATAGGCAATCACTTCCGCGCGTCGATAGAAGTCCTCATCTAAAACCGGATTTTTTTCGTACCCGATTATTTTGTTAACGAATGCCATGGCTTCAAGGGGTTCGTCAACGGGTATTCGTCCGATAATTAAATCGGGGAAAAAATCGGCTCCTTCCAAGGCGGCGTAATAAAGATCGGTGCCGATTCGTCCGTTGTCTTTCGTGGGATGCAGCGTAACGTAATGCATGGGAATGAATTCTGCGTCGCCCAACAAAAGAACATAGACGGGAACCACATCCCAGTTATCGTAGGCGGATTGCAGATAGGCGCTGATTTTTTCGGCGGTGGCGCCCGTTTCTTCCAACGTGACCACTTTGGTAATCAATCCGTTTAACCTGCGCCATTCGGACAGTGAATCCGCGGCTTCGGAAAAGAGTTTCGGAGTTATGATAAGGTAGTCGGCACCGTAAATTTCCGCTGGTTTAAAATTTGTTTGCGCGCTTTTTGTTTTTTGCCAATTGAGCAGCAGATTTTCAAAAAGCAGATCAAATATTTCCGATTGATATCTGAAGTCTGTTTTGGAATCATCTTTTTGGGGGACGGAGATGCGGATTGAAAAATCGGTTAAAATTTTCACGCTTTTTTTCACAGGATTAAACTGCGCCGGATAAACCGACAATAAAACCATCGCCTGCCCGCGAACAATCTTAACCTCGCCGATGTTGACCACATTTCGCGGATAAAAGGCGTCGGCATTATAGATGCTTTTTTGGGGTTCGGTTTGTGACGGGGCAATCACGGCGTCTTCCCTTTGAGGTTCGGGAGCGGGTCCAACATAAATATCCGCAAGTTCTTTTACTTCGTGAATTTCAATCGAGGCGGACACATCGCCGGAGAGGGGCACGGCGATAAATTTATTCCATACCGGCAAAGCTGGTTCACCGGGCACGGTGATTTTCGAAAAGTTTGGAATCGAAATCGAATGATACCGCCCGGAGCCGCCGAGGCTTGTTTTAGAGCGAAAGAGCGAAAAAATTTTAAAATTAATGATTATTTCATTAGCCGATGTGGTTTTAATCTCGATTTGCGGTTCAATATTGCCTTGATTTTGTTGGGTTAAAAAGACAACCTCCGTAAAGCCGTTATGAGCCATAACCGACAGGAGGATAAAAATCCAAAAAGAGGCGTTCGATTTCGCCATTGATAGTTTAAAATATCTCAATCGCTTTCTCCGGATTCTAACGCTGTTTTGATTTTTAAAAGAAAAGCCCATTGCGCCTGACAATGAGCTTTCACTTTTTTGGAAACAGAAGTGTTATCCTTTATTGTCAGAACTGCAAGCCGATCGTAAAATGTTGAACCGAAGTGAAAATCCCGAATTCGGCGTAAGCGTAGTCAACCGTTAATTTTACATTTTCCACCAATGATATCCGCATTCCTCCGCCAAGCGTCAGACCTTCTTCCCATGAATTTGCCCGGTACCCTATTCGACCGAAGAGCATTTCTTTGAAGGCGTATTCCAGTCCCAGGGTGTATTGTTCGCGGTTATCGTTGGGATGGGTAAAATCCACCACGGAAGTCAGGCGGTTGGTAGCGCTTTGGGCTAAAGCGCCATTTTCGCCTCCTATCAAATCCATGGCTAAAGATAACCTTAAATTAGTGGGCAGGGGCCAGGCTTCGGTGCTTAATCTTGCTTCGGCATTGGGGTTCATAATACTGTTCGGATTCTGGTCATAACCGCGAATGAGGTCGCGACCGTCCAGTTTCAGGTCTGTTCCGAAATTTGTCATCACCATGGCAACTTTAAGACCGCGAATACCGGTATCGAGTAAAAAGCCGATATCCACAGCCAGAGCGGTGGCGGATTCATTCCAGATTTTTTGATAAACCATTTTTGCCGTCAAGCCCGCCATAATAAAATTTGTCATTTTTCTGGAATAACTTACTCCGAAGGCGACATCCTGCGCGCCATAGTACAAGCCCGTTCCTTTGGGTTGATCTATCGTTGTTTGTTCGATTTCGTCCATTGTTTGATACTGGATGCTGATGCCTGCGGTACTGACGTCATTTATGGGAATAACCACTCCGGCAAAGCCATTATAGATATCAGCAATCCAGCGCGTGTGTGTGAACGTTGCCTGAAAAGAATGTATTTGCGTCAGTCCGGCTGGATTCCAGTAGAGAGCGGAGGCGTCGTTGGCAAGAGCTCCGTAGCTTCCGCCCATGGCAAGCGCGCGCGCTCCGGGCTCTACCTTTAAAAACTGAGCAGCCGTTGTTCCGACTTTTACAAAATCTTTTGCATATACCGATGAGAGCAATAATAAACCTATAAGCCCAAGAACAAACTTCATGAGCCAACCTCCCTAATCTATTTTATAAGTGCAAATTTACCAACATATTCCTTGCCGTCCGGCGTTTTAACAACATAAACATAAACCCCGAACGCCAGATCCTGATTTGACTGCGATGTCAAATTCCAACTCAGGCGACCGCTTCCGTCCGTGTGTTCCAGCTTTCTTACCAATTCGCCGCGCGTGGTATAAACCGAAATGGTACAAATCGGCGGCAAATACATGAATTGAATTTGACGAACATTCTTGGCGGTTTCCCAGGCGGCGTTTACCACATAGGGATTCGGCACAACACGAATGCCGCTCAACTCTTCTTTATTAATCTCCAAAAACGAAGGATTTGTAAGCTTAATCTCAAATATGTCGGATGGCGTAAAGCCGCGGTTTGTAATTATTTTGACTATTTGTCCTTCTATCGGAATGCGCTTTAACGTATCTTCCGCGGTATTGTTAATGGAAATTTGATAAGGAACATTGTTCAAAATATCAAGGTTATAGGTGTCGCCGATATTCGGATTATCATAAGGTACATTGACCAGATAGATGAGCTCGCCTTCTTCATAAGCGCCGTCTCCGTCATCCAAAACAATGGCTGTCACCTGCCGGTTGTAAGTAGTGTTCCAGACTTCAAACGGAACGGTTTCTTTAATTTCAACGGTGGTACCGATCCGCGTCCCGACATTTGAACCGTTTGCCGTAAAGCGAATTTCGTAATCCGAAGTACGCGCGGCAAAATCGCCGCGGTTCCATGACATCAGTTCCACATACCATGAATTGGTGGTGTCCGGATTTTGTGAGCCGAGCACATTGCGTCCGTACTCATCGGTTACAGTCTTGATGCCGCCAAAAGTTTCATCGCCGTTAACGCGTACCCTAAAGCCGTCAACCACCGGCGCTTCGTCCCGATTAATCGGGTAGGCTTCCAATTTCATTTCACCTGTGGTGGCATCAATAACGTTAAAATCCAAAGCCGGGCTATCGACAAAAGCGATATGATAGATATGATCGGTAACGACAAACGGATCGATGACTTCGATATCCAGATAACCTTTGGCATGACCGGAAATCACTCTGTAATCGGCTAAAGGATCCACAAATCCGAGCGCGCGCGGTTCGGGAGTTACCATAATAAAATTATGCTCCGTCGCCTTTGTTCCTTTGGACGATTCGAAAGCCATAATATTCGATGCCGGATCGCCATGATCATAAGCCGTAATCGTGTAAGCGTAATTGACGCCGTTTTTCACATCCGTATCCACCCAACTGTGGCGAATTCCCGTGTTGCTTCCCAAATTAAAATTAGCATTTAAAGGGTCCAAGCCGCTGAAAGAATTGTTTAAATCAAAGGTCGCCACCGGAACGTATCCGACAAGGCGTCCGCTTCCGTCAAGAATTTCCGTGCCCCACGATTGACCGTTGTCTTCGCTGCGGTAAATTTTATAGCCTTCAAAGTCGTACTCGCCGCTGAAAGGATCCGGAGCTCTTTCGGGTTCGTCCGTCCAGTACAAAGTAATCTGCTGGTCGCCGGGAACTGCGTAAAGCGACGGAGGTTTGGGACCGCTCGGTCCCTGATAATTTTTCTCCATCATACTCTTTGCCATTTCGATATTAGCCATAAAGTCCTCGACATTATCTCCGCCGCAAACGACAACCACCGATTTTACCGATTCGCCGGGCGCAAGATCGAAGGGTCCGGTGCTCGTTAAACAAACCCAATCATAACCGAATGTTGTTTGGGTTAAAGTGTAATCATCCAGGCGCACATCGGAACCGTGGAAATAGTCCGCTTTGGTCATTGAAATGTTGGGGTCGTTGGGATTACTGCTCATAATGGGCCAGAGTTGTTCGTCGGTTGTGGGACCCGTATCCAGATAATAGTGAGAATCGGTAATTCCGAGGTCTTTGGGAGTTTTTAAAAAGGCGACGCCAAAAACGCCCGTTTCCGGTTCGTTGGGATCGGTAATTTCGGGATCAAGTTCATAAATCACGTCCCACGGTCCCGGATTCAAACCGCTGTTATAAGTGTAATATGCCTCATCTTCGTATTCGCCGTAATCGATGTCGTAGTAAAATCCCCAGTAACAACTGTCCAGAAAGGTGTCGGAAGTATTGGTAATAGTTATATCATAGAAATGAAAGTCGGCGGCATAGGGTCGTCCGTATTCATAAGCTTCGATGTCCAGACGAATACCCAAGGGGGGATTGGTCAAATTTGTATGATCGTCAAGAGCTGCGTAAATCACGCGATCGGCGGCGAATTCTCCGATCACTTCCTGCCCGTAGGTCGGAGACTTGGGATTGATATCCAATCTGTAACTTCCGGGCCAGTGGTGTTCACCGGGCGTTTCGATAAAATTACCGTCTTCGTCAAAATATCCCTCGGGCCAGGTGGCGGGAATATCGCTCACTGCCAGATGGGGGAAATCGTTGTATTTTAATTCTGCGGGTTGATCTTTGGCGTGATACTTTCCCCAACTGCCGGGCACGGGGCTCCAGTCTTCCTGCCGATATGCCGTAAAGGCATCGATAACATTTCCTTTGCGTCCGAACATGAAGGAAAAATCGTCCACCGCATTATCGCCAGAAGCGATGATGCCTTTACTTTTAGGCCACATAAAATTGTAAAAATCTGTCTGGAAGTAGGAATCGGTTAAACCGCCGAAATTCATAAAGCAGTTAACCAATTCTCCTTTTGTCATTAGCGCATAACCAATATCAGGACCCTGAGCAACCGGTTTTGTCAATTTTCGGTTCGGTCCGTCAGCTTCCGCTTTTTCTCTTTGGGCGTATAACAGAGAGGAGAATATCACTATAAAAATGAATACAATTCTTCTCACAAGTTTTTCTCCTTAAATATAACGTTCACCATTTTCCGAGAATGATTATCCATAGATTATTAAAACTCATCTTGGTTTGCTAAATAAAAACCGGAAACCGAAAGAAATTTGCCGCAGAATACTCACATTCGCCGGATTGTGAATGCGATCTTGGCTGTAGGAACTTGTCGGTCCGGCATCCCAGGCTCTTCCCGTCCGGCTCCATACGTAGTTTTCATTCAAACGATTAAACAGGTTCTTTACTATAAGAAACGCCGAAAGGCTGATCGAAGGCGTTAGTTTAGTGGTTTTCTGCAGCCGCAGGTCCACCTGCGAATACCAGGGTTTTCTGCCGGTGTTTCTTTCGACAAAGATATTTTCCGCGGATTCTTCGACGAACGGAGTATAGGGTAAACCGCTGGCAGCTTGAATAAGTAAGTTCAGATTCCATGAGGCGAATATTTTGGAACCCAACAGACGGGGACCGAAATTTTTCGGCGTTTTGAAGATAGCGTTCATAGAGATATCATGCCGGCGGTCAAAATCCAGATAATATTCGCGGTTCGGGCGAAGCGTGACATCGACGCCGCGATAATTGTTGTATCCGTCGCTGGCTGACGACTCGTTACCGCGGGCTACCGAGATAGAATAGTTGAGAACCCCGGTGAAATAACGACCAACTCTTTTTTCCAGTGTAAAATCGATGCCCTTTACGCTGGCGTAATCACTATTATCAAAAACGGTAAAGTTGTACGGAAAAACCAGACGGTAGGTGCTGGCAGCCAGATTGGTGATGTCTTTGAAATAAGCATTCACGTCAAACGACCAGTCGCTGGCAATCTGAACCTTGACGCCGAATTCATATTGTACGGTTTTCTGACTTTTTATGGAAGGGTTGCCTACCAAAGGAATGCCGCCCACGGTTACGTCGTGGTGTTTGTACATATTGTAAAAACTGGGATTCTCATAAAAATGACCATACGAACTGTGAAACACCATCTTCTCGGTCACGGGATAAGCAATACCAATACGCGGACTGACATGCTGCTTTGGTTTGGCGCGAACTTCTTTTGCCGGTATCCATTCGCCGGTGTCGTCATCGAGATACCCGGGCGTGTAAATATCTTCCCACATTGTAGCATGAGGATCGAAATAATCATAGCGTAAGCCCAAATTCAACACAAAGCGTTCGTATTCCATCTTATCCTGAATGTAGGTCGAAAACTCCTCCGGATGATATGTAAAAATTTCAACATAATGCGCCGAACCGGGCCACGGATAACGCCACCGGTCGCGATCAACCGTATGATATTTGTATTCAAATCCGGATTTAATTTCATGGCGGCGGTTTAATTGATTTACATAGTCAATTTTTGCCGCCCAGGTAGTCAATTTGTTGTCTTCGTAACGACCGCGGTCTCCTCTGACATAAAAGCCGTCGGAATTTCTCGTTCCTTTTTCCCAGTCGGAATTATCGGCTACGATAACGGAATCCAGTTTTTGCGGATCGCTCCAGATTTCCTCGGGATAATCGCTTATCTTAAATTTTCGGTTCGGATTAAAGCGATAAAACCTGTGATAATAGCGCGACAGACGAAGGGTATAAAAACTGTTCGGATTAAGTGTGTGGGTAATTTCCAGAGTTTCCCTGTTTACGATATTCTGGCGGTCTTCCAGGGCAAAGGGGCGGTATTTCCATAAATGGCTGTACGGTTTATAGTATCGCCGCGACCTTTGAATTGCTGCGTTAATTTTCAAAACATTCAAAGGTCGGTAAGTGAATTTCACATTATAATCGCGGCGCGAATCGTAGCCGAACGGCAAATAGCTGTAAATGTTTGAATAGCGTGAAGACGCAAAAAAAGACAATTTTTTTACAAAGGGGATGGGACCCGAAAAGTTAGAAGTAAAAAATCCGTAAACCGGGGTCCCGAATAAGCGAGGCAAATCGCCAGCCTTCGGAATAGATTCAAATTTGGGAACTTTGTATTGTGAAACGCCGATCGGGTCGTAGGGCGTGGGCGTTGTGGAAAATGTTGTGTCTCCGGGTTGGGCATATAATCGCCACGAATCCCTGTAAGCGTCTTCCCGACCCGGAGGCACGTCCACCATATCGCTATGCAGCATCCAATCAACCTTACGATAAGGGGAGTTATTTATCTGAGGGCTTTCGTATTCCATTCTGAACGAATATTTGTTTTGGTCGCCTTCCCGGGTAACAATATTAATCACGCCGGACATTGCCTGACCGTATTCCGCGCCAAAAGCTCCTGTTTGCAATTGGAGTTCCTGAATAAGATATTTATCCAGATTAATATCGGCTGCGCCGCTCTTGTAGAAGGGATCCTGCACCAGAATACCGTCGATCAGATAGGCGATTTCACCCGCCCTGCCTCCGCGTAAATGCAGATCACCGGCTTCGTCCGTGACAATACCGACCTGCGCCGCGACTGCTTCATCGAATTCCTGAATAGGCATATCCTGAAAAACTTCAAAATCCAAAATAGCGGCTTTGTTGGTCTCGTCTCTGCGAACCATGGGACGTTCTGCCTGAACCACGATTGCTTCTGTTTCCAGCGTTGTTGATTCCAGTTCAAAATTAATGATAACGGTTCTGTCTGCCATTACCATGATATTCTCTTTAATAAGCTTTTGATAGCCAATCATCTGCGCGCTGATATCATAGTATCCCGGGGGAATATTCATGATAAGGAACGCTCCTTCCAAATCCGTCGCCGCTCCGTAGGGCTTTCTTTCAATAATCACATTAGCGCCGGGCAGGGGTTCCCCGGTTTGTTTGTCGGTTACAATTCCGACAATCTTTCCCGTAGTACCAGCCCATAAAATCGAACTCGTCGCCCAAAGTAAGATTACGATAATCCATGCAAGCATACGCTTTGCTATCGACATGGCATTCTCTCCTGCTTGACATTAAATTTAAAAATAAAAAAGACCGGGATTTTCCGTCTTACAAAATCCGATAGTCATCCCGGTCAAATATAAATTATTTCAGCAGTATCATTCTTTTTGTTTCGGTATAGCTTCCCGCTTCCAGCCTGTAAAAATAGATTCCCGTCGGCATATCCTGCGCGTCCCAAACAACTCCTTTGTGCCCGGCTTGCATTTTTTTGTCAACAAGTGTGGCAATTTTTTGCCCCAGAGCGTTATAAACTGTTAATCTCACCCGTCCGGACTCTTTAAGGTCAAAACGGATGGTTGTGGTAGGATTGAAGGGATTCGGATAGTTCTGGTACAAGGCAAATTCTCCCGGAACCGAAGCATTGGCTCCGGCACCGATCGACGTCGCAAGTTGTTTTAAGGTGTCTGTGGGAACGCCCATGTAATAATACAAACCGGGATTATCTGCGTCATGATGGTCCCGGTAGGTAATATGCAGTTTATCCGTGGCGTTTCTGGCAACGCCGTTTGGCTCGTATCCGTGATACTGATCCAAAACCGAAACAGGATTACTCCATGTAATTCCGTTATCCTCGGAATAAACAACCATAATATTAAAATTAAACAAGTCCGGATCGCCGTTGGAACCCGTCGTATCGATAATATCAACGTAAGTATAGTAAATTGTGCCGTCGGGTCCTATGGAAGGTTCGTTCATCATGTTTTCTTCCTGATCGGCATAATCGCCCCAGCCGACTATTCCGTTGGTAACGAGCTGAGGCTCGGCAATTTTGGTAATGGTCCAGGTGGAACCGTCGAAACGGAAATCGTAAGGACGATAGGGTTCGGGGAATCCGCTGGGTCCAAGCTTACCCTTGTAATCGGTCGTATCCACGCCGATACCGAAAATGTGCCAGTTGCCCGCTTTATCCAACACCGGTTCGGTCATTTGATGGTAAATATTCGAATTTAAAAATGAAAGATGTTCGCTTCCGGGAACAACGGCGGGGGCAGACCAGGTTTTTCCGTTATCGTTTGAGACAGAATAACCGATGTTCCAGAGAGTCGAATTACTGTCGGGTTTTAAAACAAAAGAAGCAAATACCGTGTTATCAGAACCGAGCCCGACTCCGAGTCCGGTGGAAGAGACATCGTAAACTCCGTTTGTGAACGCGTTATAGTCATCTTTTGCTTCACAAACCACAACCGGACGACTCCAGTTATTGCCGCCGTCCGTCGAGATGTAAAAATAAAGACCTTCCGCCGGATCGGCGTTATGATAGGTGCCTACCGCCCATCTCTGGTCGTTATTCGGATCGACGGTAACGGAAACGTAACGTCCGTAAAGCACGGTGTCTGCCATATCGCTGTTATCCACATAGCGGTTGTCAAACAAACCGCCGCTCCATCCGAGAATATCCACCGCCACAACGGGACGACTATTCTGATATGTTCCGGTCGGATTTCTGTCCGAGTAAGCCACAACGGGAGTTGATGGCGTTCCGGATACCGCGGGATATCTCCCGTTCATTCCCGCGCCCACTCCGTTGTTGATCTGTTCGTGGACAGTCCAGGTTTTACCGCCGTCCGTTGAGGTAGCAGCCGTCACCTGTCTTGGATTATCCGCATCCGATTTAAAATAACGATACCAGGCTGTAACAAGATTTCCCGTTGTCGGTTCGCAGAAAATCTGATTCTGAATCCCTCTGTAAATTCCGTTGAACACCGATGAATCAACCAATGTCGCCTTTACGATCGGCACGGCTTTCTCCTGGGCAAAAACATTTCCGCCCGGCAGAAAGAATAAAGCGATGAAAATTAAGATCGTAGCTTTACGTAACATGGTACCTCCTTAAAATTTAATGTTGAAACATTTATTAAATGGAAAGAAACATCACAGTGATACTGATGAATAAATATTCGTTTGTATTTTTAGATATTATTTGGCTGTAAAGCGAAGTAACCAATCTACCGACAGATTTTTGCTTCCGATAGTTGAGAGAACATTCTCTTTTCATATCTTTAACTGGAGTTAATGGACTAATAATCATACAGGCTACTTATACAAATATTGTGCCGAAGAGAGGGATCGTTTTTATCAGGCGTTTTCGCTCATTGTTTTTTGGAATACTACAAAAATGGGGCGAAAATAGCTCAACAGGATGTTCACTTATCGCACAGTCGCGAAAGATGTTTTTTGTACCGTTTAGAGCCCGACAAAATTCCAGCCATAGCTATAATTGCGAAAAAAATCCAAACAGAAGGCGCCTTTTGTGCGGTATTAACACTAAAATTTCCGGTTTCATCCGCCGTTGTGCTAATGCCATACCTCAAAGCCAGCTCTTTGATATTTAATAAATGGATAAACGGAATTTTGTTTTGCGCCAGACGCGCCAGAACGCCGCGTTTCTTGTCGGCGCACGGCGTCCAATTGCGATGAAGTCCGGTGGGAATTACCGGCGCGTGCGCGCAACTTCCCAAAATAGCCTGATTGCCGCCTATATTAATGAGCAACTGAATTTTTTTCTCCGACAAAAAACGGGTTTTATATTCAATTGCAGTTTGTAAATTTTTCGGAATAAAGAGCGGCATATTATTTCTTTCGGCGGCTTGAATTAATAATTGTCTGCCTTCTTCGGCGAGACCGCCGCCGTTGTCGTTTTCTGCTCCGAGGGTCAACAGATTTGTTTTGAACCGCAAATTGCCGTGTTTTCGCAGCCAGGTTTCCATATCAATCCAGGTTGCAAGCGGCTGGTTGGCGCCGTAACATGATGCGCCCAACGAACTTAAAACAAAGGTATTCACGCCAAGGGTCTGCAGAGCCGCCAGCGCGCCTATTGCCAGCGAGGGGAAAGAGCCTGTTAAAGAAAGAGCAACCGTTGATGCGGAATCGATTTCCGCCTTTTTTAGCAAACGCACAATGAGTCCCGCAAAAACCGGATTGGCGGCAATTTCTTTGGCTTCCAAGGAACCGAGCGTGGTTGTGATCAGAGAAAAATCATCGCCGATCAGCGCCCTGTAGCGCACAATGGAATGGTTATCGGGGCGGATTTGACGGCTCTTTTTTAGTTCCGCTATTAAATCGAACCATGACGCCGCCAGTTGCGACGCTTTTTCCATTTCGGGATATTCATCGCGTTTAGCGGTCTCTTTTCCTTGATTGATCAACATCAGGAAAAGAAGGGAAATAATAAAAGCCGGAAACAGCCAGTATTTGCAAAACAGACTTTTCATTTGCTTATCGTACTAAAATAAAAACAAGATAAATAAGAATTGTCACGATGCCCACCGCAGACACGGTTTGTATGACGCCTTGACGCTCCATCTCGTTGGCGATTAATCCGGGAATAATATAACCGATGGATTGCAGATTAAACGTAAAAAACGGGTTGGGTTGAATCCACAGTTCTATTCCCATCTTAATACAAAATCCGATCAGCATCGCCAGCATCAAACGCCGCCGCCCGTAAATTATCAATTGGGAAGAAAGCCACTTCAGAACGCCCCAGACCAATAGAGCGATAAGAAGAGTAACAAAAATTTTGTTCGGTTCTTTTACAAACAGCGCAAAATATGCGGGCGCCACAACACCGCCTGCGGTTATTCCCGTGATTTCATAAAAGATAAAACCCACAACCAGCCCGATAAAAAAATATTCAAATAACATCATAACTAAGCGCTTTCATAATCCGGAGTCCGTCGCCTTTAATGTTTCCGAAGCCGACAACCAGCGTGTTTTTCTTGCAAAACGAAGACAAAATCAGGCGCGGCTGCCTAACCTCTTTTCGCTTCCACAAAAGCACGTCTCGGCGCGGCATCCCGGCTTTAATTAAACGCCGCTTTGTGTAGCTTTTGTGGTTTCCCGTCAAAATCACCTTTTTTATTCCCGCCGTTTTTCCGAGCCAGTCCGCAAACATTCGCGAACGCATGGGGCGATCCGCGCGGTTGTTTAAAATAATCAAATATTCTTTAATTAACGGGTGTTGTTCTTTTACGGCGTCAAAGAAAACAGTAGCCGATTCCGTGTCATTAACCGCAAATCCGTTAATAAAACCGATATTTTGTCGTTCCGAAATCACAATTACCCGATTGCCCGTTCGTCGGGCTTCTTCTAAAATAGCGGGCAGCGACAGAGTTGCAGGAATCCCTATTTTTTTACAGACCGCCACGGCTAATTCGATATTCTGTTTAAATACTCCTTCCGGTAAATCATGTAGCGGTTGTTCCGAAAGGGGTTCGGTAATTTCCATGGCGCATTTTTTCTTTTGCAGGTAACCGGACAATTGACCGTTTGTTTGCCCGGATACGACAAAGACGGTGCAATTTTTCGGAATAGCGGAATAATAGGCTTGTTCCAAAGAGTATCGGTCGCTTCCCAATTCTTCCTGATGATCCTGTAAAATATTGGTGAGAACGTAATATTGAGCGGCAAAGATTCTGCTTTCCAGTTGCTGCAAGCGGGGATTAATCGACATGCATTCCAGAACCAAGGCGTCGGCGTTTTGCGCAGCCGCCCGCCGGATAATGTGGAACTGTTCGTTAACGCGGGCTGGTCCCAATCGCCGGATTTGCTCCTGTTCGGCGGCGGAAGTAAAAATCACGGGTTGTACGCCGGTAATTTTGGCAAAGGTCTTTTTCCCGGAAGCTCTGAGTCCGGCTGCGATATATCGGGTTACGCTCGACTTTCCCCGCGATCCGTTAACATGAATGCGTATGGGGATTTTCTTAACACTTTGGCTTACGATCTTTTTTTCCAACACTAAAAGCAATAGCAGAAAAACCAGCAAAGCGAAAATCTGCAAGATATTTCCTTTAATAAATTAATAGCCAATCGCCACGCCACCGCGCCTTTTGTCCGCTGAACCGTAAAACAAGCCGTTAACGGTATCGACAAGAATAAGCTGAGCGCCGCCGAAAAACAAGTCTAAATCATCGTAAACCCGGATGTTGTGCCCGTAATTTTTCAGAGCCGTCTGCACTTGCGGCGAAATACCATATTCCAGATGTAAATAGTCGTCAAACTTTTGACAATAAAAACGCGGCGCGTCGTTAATTTGGCGCGCGTTCATCTTAAAGTCAATCGCATTCACAATCAGCTCAATAACAGTCGAAATAATTCTGCCTGCTCCCGGCGAACCCACAATAAGAAACGGCTCTCCGTTCTTCACAATAATTGTCGGAGATATGGAGCTGCGCGGACGTTTGTTCGGCGCCACTTCGTTGACGCTTCCTTTTCGGGTTGAAAAATTAGCCATGCCGCAATTCAACAATACTCCGGCATAGGTCTTCCCCGATCCGAAAAAGGTGCCCAGCGTCTGGGTCAAAGAAACAGCATTGCCGTCTTTATCCACGACTGAGAGATGCGTAGTATGCCCGTCGTATTCCTGGGCATTAAAAACGTACATAAGGTCTGTCGCTTGTATCATAATTCCGGTCGGAGAGGCGGATTTTGAGTTGTAGGGCTGCGGATTTCCGGGTTTGGTTTTTCGGTAGTTTTGCGGCACCGCTTTTGTGGGATTGATGTCTGAAAAACGTTCTTTGGCGTAAGCTTTGGATAAGATCACTTTTAAAGGAATATTTGAAAAATTCGGATCGCCGAGATACGCCCAACGGTCTGCGTAAACCCGCGTAAAAGTTTCCGCTATCAGGTGCAGGGTTGCGGGGAACTTGCTGTAGTGTCCCATTTTTTGCAGATCTGCGTTTTCGAGAATATTTAAAGCCTCGATGACGGTTGCGCCGGATTGCGGGAGGTTTGCCGAATAAATGTCATAGCCGCGGTAAGTTCCGTGCAGGGGAACCGTAACTTCCGCCCGGTAATTCTTAAAATCGTTCAGGGTCAGCACGCCTCCTTCTTTGGCAATTGAAGAAACGATCGTTTTTGCCGCGCGCCCGGAATAAAATCCTTCGCGTCCGTACCGCGCAATATCTTTTAATGTTTTTGCCAGTTCGGGTTGGCGCAGGGTATCGCCTTCCATTCGCGGAAAACCTTCATCCAAAAAGACGGATGCCGTTGAAGAATCGATTTGCAGCATTTCCACGTTGTCTAACATTATTCTGGCTAAAGTTTCGTCAACGGCAAATCCCCGCTCGGCAGCGGTTATCGCCGGTTCGATAACCGTTTTCAGCGGCAGTGTTCCAAAACGCTCTAACGCTGCTGTCAAACCGGCAACCGTTCCGGGGACCAAAATTGATTTAACGGTATGGCGGTCCGTGTTTCTGTTGTAGGTAATTTTTCTGATTTGCGAGGGCGCCTTATGGTAATAATTGATATACACCGTCTTTTTTTGTTTTTTCAGAAAAATGACCATTCCGCCGCCGCCGCCAAGCCCCGAACCGTCCGGCTCCACCACTCCGATGGTAAAGGCTGCCGCTACCGCGGCGTCAACCGCGTTTCCCCCTTTTTTCAGCATTTCCAAAGCCGCAGCCGAGGCAAGGGGATGTGCGGTGGCAACCATTCCGTTTTTTCCGCTCACTCCCTTATCGGGCGGTTCAGCCCAAAGAACGATTAACGACAGGAAAACACTTAAGACTATTGGCAAAAAGCGTTTTTGGAAACGAATCATAACGACTCCTTAGTCAGGTTTGCAATCCGTGAAGCTTACTTAAATAATTTTCCCAACGGCTTGCCAACCTGGGCGATTTTATTGACAATTTCCAGGGGAGTCTTTTTCGGCTTGGCGAGATTAGTAAAAAAATCATCTTCGTTTCCCTGGGCGACCACAATCATGTGACTTGCCGCTTCGCCGACCAGTTTGTTAAAAGCGTCGGAATTGCCTTTGCGACGCGCGTTTCCGCCGATGTGCACCAAAATAATAGGGATTTTCTTTTCTTGCGCCGCCTTTACCAAACCCACAACCCGATCCATTTCATCTTTCTGGCTGACGCCCGCGGCTCCGAGCCCTTTTGAGCTGAAACCCGGCACAATGATTAATGTATTAACACCCTCCAAATCGGACGGCTTTGCCATATTAATTGTTTTGATATCCAATTTCTGTCTTTTGGCAAGCATGCCCACCAGTTTTACGTCAGCGCTTTGACCGGCGGATGATATGAGAATCGGCTGCTGATATTTTGTGTTATTCTGGGCTTCCGCCTGTCCCGATATTCCGCTTAAAATCGTTAGAATGAAAAAAAACCGAATCATCTGTCTCATTGTAAATTCCTTTATATTTAATAAATATCATTTTTTAACGCAAATAGTGTCCCACGTCGTTTTTCATCAGATCCGAATAGCCCGGAAGATTATCGACCTTAACCTGTTTGTCCTCATGCAATTCATTGTAGGCGTCAATAATTGCTAAAAATCCCTGTAGATGCCTGCCGACGCGTCTTTTCAAAGGCTCTCCCGAAGACTCATAAACAATGCGAAACGCACCCGATTCCTGCGCCTGTTTGTATTCTTTGCTCACGCCTTTAAGAATCAGTTTGGCGTTTGTCCTTCCGCGCAGTCTGCCCTGAATGGGATTGCTTGTTTCCATCAAAAAAGGCACAACCTGAGTCCGGTCGCCCCATTCGCGATGACTTAAGCCGTGAAAGTTTTTCGGAGAAAGCTCGGGCGAATAACGCAAGCCTTCCGACTCCAGATTCAGAACCGCGGTCAAAGCAATCTCTTCTCCTTTTTCGTGATACACAATAGCGTTGATGATGGGTATTTCCGGCGCCGCTTCGTGTAAATCAAACGCCAAATCAATATCCTCTTTTTTTATCAGATTCATGATCGCAAAAGCGACTTTCTCGGTAAACGTGCCGTCCGGACGACCGGGATAATTTCGGTTCAGATTTCGTGTTTCAAATCCCGATAATTTTTGTCCCGAAGGATACTGGAAATACACCAGAGGATCGGGCCATTGATCCAACGGGTTAGATACTCTCGAACCGAAACGGAATTTTCTCTTTCCGCTTTGAGTTTCGATGGTAAAAAACTGAGGATAGCCTTCAAAGGGATCGGTACAGGTAAAACCGCTTTGGCAGGCTTGCGGAATGATTAACACACGACCGCTGATTACGCGAATGTTTTCCACCATTAACGCGGCGGTGATAAAGCCAGCCGGTTCATTGGGATGCGTTCCCCCTAAAAGCAGCACGGAGGCTCCGGGCTTGCCGCTGTCAAAATAATAAATCCTCGTGTCACCGGAAGTTCCTTTTATCCCTTGAAAATAATCGCTTAAAACTCCTGTTTTGGTTAAAGAGATGCTCGGATACAATTCATCGGGCTGTCTCATCTTTAAAAAATCGATCGAGGCAATAGTTCCGATAATAAAAGTTACGGCTAAAACAACAATATTTGTAATTATCTGTCTTTTCATTTCAACTCACTTGATTTGTAAAATCCTCAGAATAAAGGGTAAAAGCAACATGGCGTACGTTATTTTTTTTATCCAGCCTTCCGCCGAGAGAAATTCGATCATTACAATTACGGTTAAATAGACAAGAATAAAAATATAGATCCAATAAAGCATAAATCTCCCGTTAGTTTAAAATAGTAATCTACCAAGGTCATTTGCAAATACAATGATAGCCAAAGCCGTCAATACGGATGCTGCAATGGGAAGCAAGCTTTTTTTCAGTATGTTAAAATGATTTTTTTCGTCAATCATTTGCGCCGAATAAGCGAACAACAAAGAAGGTGGCGGCATCAAATCGCCAAGCGACGCGAGGAGAGCCAGAGCCGAGGTCAACACAATTACATTTTTCCCGATAAATACGTAAACCAAAGGCACTCCGATAACCGATGCAGAACCGTAAGCCGAGCCGAAAAACGGCATGATTAAAGCAGCCACATATTTAAATCCCACGGGCAGGGCTAAAGCGTTAACCGCCAAATATCCGCGAACTCCTGTGAGGGTTAAAATCTGTAAAAACATGCCCACTCCCACGAGTATTGCCATTACAGGCATGGCGTTGCGCACGGCATTTCTTGAGATGTGAATAAAATTAAATTTTTCGCCGCTGCCGAGTCCCATTACGGCGCCTATTATGAACACCAACGGGACGCCGAGATGCGGCAGATACGGAACTGCGTTTTGTTCCAGAATCAAATAAGCAATCACAAAAATCAGCGGAATGAACAATTTAATACCGTGTTTTCGGTAAACGGGCGCCTGTAATTTGGGCAGAACCTCTTCGATTTTAAACTTACCGAGATATTTGAACCTGTAAAATACCGCCGTAAGCACGGCAATGGGAAACGAAGCCAGAAAAAGAGGTTTGGCGAAACCGATGTAAGGCATGTCCACCCCGCCTCCGATGATCATCACCGGAATTGAAATGGGAGGGGCGACTTCGCCGAAGACGGCAGCCATGGCAATTAAAGACCCGGCAGCCAGACGCGGCATGCCCATAGCCAAAAGCCCCGGAATAACCAGAGCTCCGGTGGTCAAAATGCAGGCGGAAGAAAGACCGGTCAACATGCCGGGAAACATCACGAAAATTGTAATCACAATAATTAAAATCGTCGGGAATCTGTAAAGAGATTTGATCATGGCATAACTTATGGTTCCCAGGGCGCCGGTCGCTTCCATCACTTTCATAAAAATCATGGCTGTGGCAATAATTAGAATGGCTTCAAGAAAACCAAATCCGCCTTCAACAAGATGACGGACAGGGATTCCTTCTCCTCCGGCGAGTGCGCCGGCTACGGAAGCCAACATTAAAGCCATGCCGGCAGGTATTTTAAATGTGAAGACGCTAAGCGCAAACACGCCAAGCATTACGATCAGAATAACCAATTCAAAATCCATACCGAGTACCGTTTCAGTTGTTGAAATTTTTTTATTGTTATTTGCCGGCTATCATAGCTCAAAGCTTAATATTTCGGGTAATACTACAAAGAATATGCCAACATTTTGTTGTCTGCGGAAAGCTTGAATTGAACGACTGTCTTTGCTTTTGCGTCCGATTCGTGCTAAATTAGCCCAATTAATTGTACCATATTAACCCGTTTTCGGAAAACATAAGCCATGAGCCGTTATTTTTACCCGAATTTTATTGGCATAAAAATTGTGGCGATTTGTACTTGTTGGTTTTTAGAATTACGATTATGAAAAAATATTTTTCACAATATAAAATACATTCACGCGCCTTTTTAATTGCCCTCATGTTTGCGATTTTTGTCGGTATTAGTTCGGTCGCCATTTATATTTCGTTGAATCGGTGGAAAGCTCAGGTAATCAACAACAACATGGTGTTGAGCGAGGTTTTTGCGGAACAGCTCAATTTTTCGTCCAAAGCGTTTCTGGACAGTCTGGCGAGCGCGGGTTTTTTTAACAACAATTCCCCGACGGTTGAAGAAATGGAATGGATCGATAAACGGTTGAAGAAAATCACTTCGAAAATTTTATCCCATGCTCCCGGCATGGAAGGCGGTTTTTACATCTGCCAGTTCGACAAATTTTTTGGGTATGCAAATCCGACTTCTCCTCCTCCGATACCAGTTTACGGACCTCCGCCCCGTTCTTATAACATTATCAAAAAACAGGTTCTGGAAACCGTGGATACGCGCGGGGTGATTACCCGTTTGCACCAATTCGATCCTGCTATTTTCCCTCTGGCTACCAAGCCTATTTTCGCCAACGGAGAGTGTATCGGCGCCGTGTGGGCTCGTATTCATATCGAACGCGAGCTTCCGCATTTAAAATTGCGTCAGGTCATTAATATCGGCGCGCTGATAGCGTTGCTCGGATTCTTAATCGCCGTTTTCAGTTCCTTGAATCTGCGGAAAAAAATCCAGCATTTACATAAAGATCTGGAGATTATCAAACAGGGCGTTCCTCATAAAATAGGTTCCATCAGCGGAACGCTCGGCTATATCAGCCGTTCCATCAACAATATGGTCGAAGCTTTAAATCAGGAACACCGAAAGCGGGAACAACTGGAGCGTCAACTACATCAAAAAGAAAAGATGGCTTCTTTGGGAACGCTGATAGCCGGGGTGGCGCACGAGGTAAAAACCCCGTTGGCTATCTTAAAAACACGGATTCAAATGTGGCAGCAGGATTTAAAAGATCACAAAATATCCGGAATAACCCCGTCTTTTTCCGAGGAGTCGATGCAATTGGTCATCAACGAGGTCAACCGACTTGACGGTTTGGTAAAGCGGTTACTCTACTTTTCAAGACCCATTTCGGACAGGATCGTTCCCACTCAAATTAATGATTTACTGGAACACACCATACGATTCATTCAAACCAATGTAAAGAAGGACCAATACCAAATCGAATACATTCCCGACAAAATGCTGCCGCCCATTAACGCCGATCCCAACGCTTTGGAGCAAGTGTTTATCAATATTATTATGAATTCAATCGAGGCAATTTCCGACGGCGGTAAAATCAGCATTTTAACGGAAGCCGCCGAAAACAAAAAGAAAATTCGTGTATGGATTGTTGACAACGGTTGCGGCATCCCCGAGAAATACGAGCAAAAGATTTTCGATCCTTTTTTTACCACCAAAGACAAAGGGTTCGGTTTGGGCTTATCCATTTCCTATGAAATTGTTACAGCCCACAACGGGTCGATTACTTTTTACCAGGAAAAGCCCGCAGGAACCCGCTGCCTGATTGAATTTCCCACAAACAATTCCCAGGAGAAAGAGTTTTCATGAAAAATAAAAAAATTCTGATTGTGGACGACGAACCTGCGATGCGGAAAAATATTGTTGATTTGCTTTCGGCGCGCGGCGCTCGACCGATTCAGGCTGAAAACGCCGAAGACGCCTTGCTGCAAATTAAAATCGAACAACCGGATATTGTGCTGCTCGATATTAATCTGCCCGGAAGAGACGGATTAAGCACGCTGAGCGAAATCAAGAGAATTTTGCCGGACTTACCCGTAATTATTTTTACGGCTTTCGGAACCAGCCAACGGGCTATTAAAGCGATGAAAGCCGGTGCTTACGACTATATCGAAAAACCTTTTGAATTGGATGAATTTCTTTTGATTATTCAAAGAGCGCTCGATTTTTCGGAACTCGTCGGAGAGGTCAAGGAACTACGCAATATTGTGGCTACCAAGACTTCCGGGGAGGAAGAGCTGCTCATCGGAAGCAGCAAACAGATGAGAGAAATTTTTAAAATCATCGGGCGGGTTTCCCAAACCGACGCCACGGTACTGATTCAGGGTGAAAGCGGAACCGGGAAGGAATTAATTGCCGACGCTATCCAGCAGCATTCTCTGCGAAGCAATAAACCCTATATTAAAGTGAATTGCGGGGGACTTTCGGAGAGTCTTTTAGAAAGCGAAATTTTCGGGCACGAAAAAGGAGCTTTTACCGGCGCTATTTCACAAAGACAGGGACGCTTTGAATTGGCAAACGGAGGAACGATTTTTCTGGATGAGGTTAACAATATGCCGCAGGCGCTGCAGGTAAAACTTTTGCGTCTGTTGCAGCATCAGGCTTTTTACCGCGTCGGCGGAGAAGACCCCATTAAAGTGGACGTTCGCATTATCGCCGCCTCAAACAAAGACGTGGAATCGGAGGTCAACGCGGGTAAATTCAGAGAAGACCTTTACTATCGTCTGAATGTGGTGCAGATCAATCTTCCTCCTTTAAGAGAACGAAAAGAGGACATTCCGCTTTTAGTGTGGCATTTTTTGAAAAAATTTGGTAAAAGAAAAGATTTTGTTGTTCCGGCGGAAGAAATGGAAAAACTAATGAATTACAATTGGCCCGGAAACGTCAGAGAACTGGAAAACGTCATACAGCGCACGGTGGTAATGGCTCGTGAAAATGTTTTGACCGTAGGACCTTTGGGCAGCGATCTGAAGGGCGAAGAAATATTATCGTACATCGCAGGTGAATTGAAAAAGGGTATCGGATTTAAAGCCATTGTCGCCAATGTGGAAAAAGAACTGATTCTTTCCGCATTAAACAATACGGGTTGGAACAGAACCAAAGCGGCAAAGTTTTTGAAAATTCACCGTCGTTTGCTTTATTCAAAGATGAAAGAGTACAAGATCCAAAAGAGAATTTTCGAGTCCGCCGAAAAAAACTAAGCGCTTTTCGAGTTAAAGTTTGACAAGGGCATTGCGTGGGCGATGTAGGATTCGACATTGCCATCATCCCGATTCGCCGGGCCTTTACACACAAAGAATCCCAGTAGTGCCTTATTATTTGTGACAGTTGACATTTGTTTACATAATTATTATACTTATTTTTGTAAAAGATTAATAAATAAAACATAGACAACTTTTATGAGACCGAGAAAAAAGTGTCCCGAAAAATTTAGTTCTTTAATATATCATATAGTTAGAAGATATTCAGGTATTAATACTCATGCTTTAATGAAGATAGCTTATTTAATTGAATTGAAATATTTAATTGAGTTTGGAGAAAAATTAACCGAGATAGAAATAATAAGACTTAATCGCGGGCCAATTTATAGTAATCACAATAATTTATTTAAGAGATTAGAATATCATAAAATTATTAATATAAAAAAATAGGACGATCAATATTATTTTATCCTGGTGAAGATCAACAAGAACCTCCATTCACAACTAAAATTGAATATGTCTTATTGCGACCCATATTTGATGAAATAGATATGATTATAAAAAATAATAATTATGATTACTGGAAAAAATTAATTGATAAAGTATATCAAACCAAGCCATTAAGAAGAATTGTAGATTTAGAGAACAAATTTAATAATGGTAAAAAATATCTTGGCAAACCATTATTTAAGTCTCCATATTTTGTAAAGAAAGATGATTGTTCTCCGAAAATAGAAAAAAATATTGCTGAAAGAGAAAATGAGAGAATTAAAATGCAAACTAAATTAACACCTAAGGAATCTGAATTTCTAAAAAATAAGTTAGAAGAGATAAAATCAAAATTATTGTCTAATATCGATAAAGATATGCCTGATATTATTGAGAATGAAGATGATCGAGAAGTAATGGAAAAAATGGCTTATTTACAAAGGAATGCTTTAAAATCTCTTTCGAGAGAATAGATGGATTATAGTGGAAAATTAATTCGTGGTGCAGTTTATATTGTAAATGCTTCTAAATATTTTAAAAACCGAGAAACTAAATATGTGATTTGTCTTCAAAAAGGAAAAATAACGAAATATTACAATAATTTTACTGCAATAGTAATTAATAGAAATAAAATAGATAAAGTAAGAAATTCCAAACATTATATCTCTAAAGTCGATGTTCATATTCCTCCCGAAGTATGTAAATATGAATTAGGAGCGGTCGCAAAATGCAGTCAGATTTATACTTTTAGTGTTAAAGATATTTTAGATTATGCCTATACAATTCCAAATTATATAATGGAAGAAATTGACCAAAAACTTTTATTTGGTATAGGATTAGTTTCAATAGAAGATTTATAGAATCGAAATGCTGATTCATTTAATAAGTTTTAAGTTTTCTCACAGAAAACAAAAAAGCCCTCATCAGGAACAATCTTGACAAGGGCATTGCGTGGGCGATGTAGGATTCGAACCTTTGCGACCCTCCCGACTTGTCGGGATGCTCTAAACCAACACTTTTTAATCGTAGAAATAAAAAAAGCCCTCATCAAATTCGAGATTGACAAGGG
>JAJRSN010000372.1 GCA_024278715.1 Calditrichota bacterium | reverse complement strand
GACCCTGCATCATTCCGCTACCGCTTTTCATCATCTTGACGGAATCGCCTTGCATCTTGGCACCCGGATGGTGTCCTGCCTGTGTATCCTGTGCATTGACCGGATAAAAGAACAGAACGATTGACAAAATACTTAGAATAAAAATCATCTTACGCATGATTCACTCCTTTTTTGGTTAAATTGTAGTTATTATACACTTCATTACAGTTATAGTTCAAACTCATTAATTCTTTTTCACTTTTAATGTTCTTGCATTGAACGCCACAATAACGGTGCTCAACGACATAAGGACCGCTCCCATTGCCGGGCTTAGTATGATTCCAGCAGTGTAAAGAACGCCGGCTGCCAGCGGAATGGCAAAGGCATTGTATCCCGTAGCCCAGGCAAGATTCTGCACCATTTTGCGATAAGTTGCCTTAGCCAGGGTAATAATCGCCACGGCATCCATTGGATTGCTGTTAACCAGAATAATATCCGCGGTTTCGACAGCCACATCGGTGCCGGCTCCGATTGCAATACCCACATCGGCAGTCGCAAGCGCCGGAGCATCGTTAACGCCGTCGCCTGTCATCGCCACGATCAGTCCTCTTTCCTGAACTTCTTTTACTTTCAGCGCTTTTTCATGTGGCAGCACTTCGGCAAAATATTCGTCAAGTTCCAACTCTTCAGCCACCCATTGAGCGACCTTTTTGTTGTCGCCCGTTAACATCATGGTTTTTATACCCATCTGTTTCAGGGCGCGAATTGCCTGACGCGATTCCGGACGAATAACGTCTGCCAGAGCGATGGCGCCGATCAGTTGATTATCGACCAGCACAAAAACAACCGTTTTACCCTGATCCAGATACTGTTCAACACGATCACTTTCCACCTGCAGATCTTTTTCCCTTAAATAACCGGGGCTTACAACGCTGACCTGTTTGCCATTGACTAATCCCTGAGCGCCTTTTCCGGGAATGGACTTAAAACTCTGAACGTCATAATGGTTTTTAGCCGCATTCGTAATTCCTTTTGCGATGGGATGCTCGGAGTGACTTTCTACCGCGGCTGCCAGTTCGATCATTTCTTCCAGCTTAAAACTATTATTAAATACGATCGTATCGGTAACGCCGAATTCACCTTTGGTCAGCGTGCCGGTTTTGTCGAAAATAATAGCCTGCAGATTCCTTGCGATCTCGAACGCCGTGCGGTTACGAATCAACAACCCGTTCGTTGCTGATAAAGCCGTGGATACTGCGACTACCAAAGGAACCGCCAGACCCAATGCGTGAGGGCAGGTGATAACCATTACGGTCACCGTTCTTTCCAGAGCAAAGGCGACATCTTTCTGGATAATCGCCACCCAGACGAAAAAGGTGATTGCTCCGGCAGAAATAGCGATTATTGTCAACCAAAAAGCCGCCCGGTTCGCCAGATCCTGAGTTTTTGACTTACTTTGCTGGGCTTCTTGAACCAGCGTGATTACCTGAGATAAAAAGGAATCTTTTCCCGTCTTGCCCACGGTAACAGTCACCGAACCTTCACCGTTAATAGAACCGCCGATTATGGAATCGCCCGCTCTTTTATAAACCGGTTTCGATTCGCCCGTTAACATGGATTCATTTACGCTTGTTTCGCCTTCGAATACCTTGCCGTCAGCCGGTATTTTTTCACCCGGTTTAATCAACACTTTATCGCCGGGCTTCAATTGATCGATCGCTACGTCAACCACGTCGCCGTTCGGCATAATTTTATGAGCTTCGGACGGCATGAGCCGCGCCAGCTCTTCCAACGCTCTGGAAGCGCCCATGACCGATTTCATCTCTATCCAGTGCCCTAAAAGCATGATATCAATAAGTGTGGCTAATTCCCAAAAGAATACTTTTCCCTCCAAACCCAAAACAACCGAAGTGCTGTACACATAAGCCACCGTAACAGCCAGAGCGATTAATGTCATCATGCCTGGAGTTTTTTTCTTCAGTTCTGTCCACAGTCCTTTTAAAAAGGGCCAGCCGCCGTAAAAATAGACTATTGACGAAAGCACGAAGCTGATAAAAAGATCGCCGGGAAAGCGCAATGCCTCGCCAAGACCCAAAAATTTCTGAATCATGGGCGACATAATCAATACGGGCACCGTGATTACCAGGGCTATCCAGAACCGTTTGCGAAAATCCGCCACCATGTGCGCGTGATGATCGTGATGATTGTGACCTTCATGCTCCCCGTGTTCGTGTCCGCCGTGACCTTCATGATCATGAGACGAACTTTCCGTCATCTCATGCTTATGATGATCGTGCCCTTCGTGATCTGCGTGCTTGTGTTTTTCGTGATCCGCATGATCGTGGTGTTCGTGATCTTCATGATCATGGGAAGAATCTTTTTTCATCTCATGTTTTTGATGATCATGTCCTTCATGATTTCCGTGCTCGTGCATTCCATGGTTATTCTGATCGCCGTGCTTAGATGCATCATGATCACCATTTTCTTTTTTATCTTTCATGATCTACCTCCTATGGGTTAAATCCAACTCAAAAAAAAATTAAATTAAATCATTCTTCATGCGATTATACTCATCCTTGCTGATCTCTCCGTTCGCGTATCGTCTTTTTAGTATTTCGACCGGTTCTTCGATTTTTGGGGACATAACATCCTTATTCTTGCGGAATATCTCCACAACCGCCCAAATAGCCAAACCGATAAATAATAAGCTGAAAATCCATCCAAATCCCATTCCAAAGCCCATCATCTTTATTCTCCTCTCCTTAAATTACTTTGATTTTGTCGATTCGTCACGGAATCAACTTTTGAAGCGGCTGAAATATTTCTGCGCGGCGTATCTGATATTTTTATGGTGCAGCAATCCAGCCGTTTATGGCTAAACAATTCTTCATTACTTTTAGCCAATCTTTCGAGCCATGCCCGAAAACGATTTTTAAAATTTAAAACTGTTTTCATCTTTTATCCTTTCAGTGTCGGTTATCGTTTTTATTTCAATTCCCATGCCAAAAATAATTTATAGCCGATATCTCCTTAGTTTACCGCATGTTGCGTAATGTCCGGAAAGTCCGTTTTTCTATTTTTATGAAGAATATTAAACAAAACGTTGTAGAATATTACACAATTTTGTCGCTAAGAGACGTTGATAATCCATGTTAAATACAAAAGAATTTGCAACAAGCGCTTTTTAAATTTACTGATTTTATGTTTAAAAATAAAATATTGGCAATGAAAGAAGCAATTTTATTTTTCGGGTTTTAACCAGAAACCCGAAACCGGAAATTTATTATTTCTTTTAATTCCGAATTTCCGGTTCCAAATTCCCTGGTAAAATAATTTTGATGTTAACGATTAATCTTATTCTTTGCTTTTGTCGAGTATTTTGTTTCCCGCGGCTGCCCAGGCTTTCATACCGCCGAGTAAATCGTAAACATTGGTATATCCCATTTCAGCTAATTCTTTGGCTGCCATGGCGCTCATGTGTCCGCTGCGGCAATACAGGACTATTTTTGCGTTTTTATCGGTCGGAAGTTGATCCAAATGTTCTTTTAGTTGATCGAACGGAATGAACAGATCGGTTTGCGGTATCTCTCCCGCATAAGGAATGTGGACGTTCACCAACAGAAAATCCTTTTTCTCGAACATACTCTTTAGTTCATCGGCTGTTATTTTATTGTAAGTTTTCTTCTCTTTGGTGACATTGGTTTTTTCTTTTGCACAAGAAATAGTTGTGAAAACCACAACTGCCGTGATGCCTAAAATAAGCAACATAAAAATCGAACTCTTCTTCATAGTTCTTTTCTCCTCTATTTATATTTAGATAATTAATATATTAACACTTAAATCCTTTCTTTTTTTGGCAGAATCTGTTAAGCGTTAAGGGTTACAAGTTACAGGTTGCAGGTTGCAGGTATCAGGTTACTTTGTCACTTTGTTACTCGTTACTTGTCACTTGTTACTTGTCACTTGTCACGCATCACGCATTACGCATCACGGAATTCGTTAAGCGTTATAGGGTGTAATCGCTAAGCGGGCTTCTCCATTCACTCGTCACTTTGTTACTCATCACGCATTACGCATAACGACCTTGTCACACGACACTCGTTACTTTGTAACTTTCCCTTAACCAATAACTATTAACAAATTCTCTCCCGTATAGTAACGGCTTGTCCGGGTTATGCCTTCAAACCCGTTTTTAACAGATCATCGTTTTTTCCGATTGATTTTTTCAAAATGCCGTCCGTTCCTGTCAGGCGCCGAACTTGCGGGCACATCCGGCAGCAAAACAAACGGACGGCAATAACAGTTTACGAATCATTTTCTGGGGTTTTCTATTCTTTCACAACTTAACGGTTGATCTTTAATCAGTATCGTTTAACTTTTTTCGCGCGATAATCAACTTGACGATGTCGCGTCGGAGGTTGTGTTCCTCTTCTATTTCAAAGCCCGCCATTTTAATATTACGCGTTGTAGTGCGATTGATATTTGCTCCAAAAATTCGGACAACCACGGGATTCAGAAGATCAAACAGTTTTGCCAGCACCTTGTTTCCCGGACGCACATGTTCTAAAAAAAGAGCCGTGCCGCCCGGTTTAAGTACGCGTTTTAATTCTTTCAAACCGTTTACGGGTTGAAAGACCGAACAAAAAACAAAGGTTGTGACAATACCGTCAAAGCTATCGGACAAAAGCGCCAGTTCTTCGGCATTCATAATCGCGAAAGAGACATTCAGGTAATCCGGTTTTTTTTCACGAGCGCGACGGATCATTTTTAAGCTGATATCTACGGCTATCAAATGCTTGTTTTCCGGATAAAAGACAAGATTTTTTCCGGTGCCGACTCCAAGTTCCAGAATACGCCCTTCGGGTAAATACGAGAACAATCTTTTTCGCCAGTTGCCCATGGTAACTTTTTCAGGAAAAAATTCCATTAAATCATAAACAGGCGCAATCCGGTTGTACCGATGCTTTTCGGGATTTGATGATCTTCTCAAAACGGCTATTCCTTCATGCTTTCCGGATTACCGTTACCCTTGTGCACTCTTTCTTCATTATCGGCTAAGTATTTTTCCGGATGTGATTCGAATTGAACTTTGCACAACGGCGTACAAAAATAATAGGTTTTGCCCTTATATTCTGCTGTCGAGTATATTTCTTTGGTTTCATCCAACATCATCTGACATACCAAATCTTTAACCATTGCTAACTCCTTCTTTTATTAGGTTAAATCATTGTTTTTTTATCCGGCGGATCGGCTCCGCGCTTTAAACTTCATTTCGGGACGAACATTTTTCGGGCATCAATGGCAGAACACCGATCGGCAAACCGCGCATTACGCTGATTTTGAGTAATATTTTCACCGATTTCTTTTCGGCGATAAAAGACATCAGCCTTTTCTTAGAATATTCTCTATTCAACCCCAAAAATCCGTTAACGACGCGCACGCCGCAAGGCAATATTCTTAAGTCCCGATCTGCTGGCAACTCCTGATCCGAACGAAATTTTTTCTCGCAATACTTTCAGCCGATCTTCCGCCGCTCTTTTGTGACAATTTCAGCTCCGGCTCCGCGATTCGGACAAAATTTTACCCTTTTATTTCTTCTTATTTACGGTGTCCGTAAACCGTTTCCACAAGCCCGACGATTTCATCCGGAGTAAAACGTCCCTCGGCAATTTTTCGATCGATAAACCCTTTTACTTCTTTTGCACCCTTGGGATG
>JAJRSN010000371.1 GCA_024278715.1 Calditrichota bacterium | reverse complement strand
GCAATCTTTTTGTTCCCGTTCCTGATTCGTTGAAATTAATCAACGGCGTTGAAATCGGTTTTAATGCAGGTACCGGTTTACACGTTTACGGAAAATTTCAGGTTCAGGGCATCGATGATAACCGTATGGTGAGCTTTTACGCCGTGCATAAAAATGAAGGCGATAGTCTGTGGGACGGAATTTATTTTTATCAGGGAACCGATACAATCTTCATGAAATGGTTTGATATTTATGAAGCGAAAACCGCTCTTCAAACCAAAGGACGTCCGTTTAAAATACGTATGGGCGGTTTGACGCGCTCCTATAACGCAATTGTTTGCGAAAATACCGATTATTGGGCTGAAAATGTTCTTATCGATTCCACAATGACGGGTATCCGGGCGGGCGATAACACCAATGGTTATCTGAAAAATATTAATATTCTTCGCACGGCGGAAAATAGTATCGCGGCTCAGGGGCTGGCAAACGTGTGGGTAAAAAACGCCATTATCTGGGGAAATGAAGGACCCGTTACCGCCTTGGATTCGGCTAAAGTCCATATCCGGTATTCAACGGTGGATAGCATCGGCTCGAATGTTTTTACCGAATATGTGTCCAAACTGCCTCCGGTGTTCGATCCTTCGGACATTGATATGAAATTTAAAATCGATGTCTCTTCACCCACAATCGATGCCGGCGATCCGAATGACGATTTTAGTCAGGAGCCGGAACCCAATGGCGGCAGGATTAATCAGGGGGTGTTAGGTGGTACTCCCATGGCGACGCCGAGTCTGCAACCCAGAATCAACCTTTATGCGGTTAAATCGCCGTTGCGCGCTCACCCCAATAAAGTTGATTCGACGCTGATTTTCGTGAAAAATTGGGGGTTCGTCGATTTAAACGTTCAAAGCATCGGATTAAAAAATTCAACGGAACAAGGACCCTTTAAATTAGGCGCCTTCACTAAAAATATTATCCCTCCGGCTGACAGCGTTTCTGTTAAAATTTATTTTACTCCCCAAAAGCGGGCTCAATTTAAAGACACATTAATCGTAAAGTGCAACGATCCGCACCTGCCGGGAGGAATTATAGAGATGCCTGTCTTCGGACTGGGATTAAATTCAAAACCAAGGCTGATGAATTCGCCCGCTACTGTGGCTTATGTCGATAGCTTGTACAAATTTAAACCCGTGGTTTTTGATTTTGACGGCGACTCCGTGGTGATCGCGCCGAGTAAAAAGCCGGCCTGGCTGATTTGGACCGATTCGCTTACCTTAACCGGAATTCCGGCGGTCAGCGATACGGGCAAGCACGAAGTGGTTTTAACCTTAGATGATCTCCACGGCGGAATCGACAGCGTTCGGTATTTTATTGATGTGTTGAATCTTGAAGTACCCATAGTCATTACGCCTGTAATAAAAGTTTTCCCGGTGGGCGGACAGATCAGCAGGCAGGCTGCCATGAAATTCGTGATCAGCGTATCCGATTCCAGCGAACAAAGCGTTAAAACGGCTACGAGCACCTATCGCTTTTTTTACACCCTTAAAAGGTTGGGCGAAGAAAAACCTTTTATCGCCGTGGATACAACCGGAATTAAGGAAATTGTTTTTTATCCTTTGAAAGACGGCGATTATATTTTTAGTCTCCGTGCTTTTAAAACAATTCCCAGAGACAGGGTAGTTCAAGCCACCTCATTTACCTCCTTTGTCATCAGAGCTTCAAAAGGCAGCATGAATCGTTTTCGCTGGTCGATGATTTCGTTTCCGAGACCAAAGGTGTTTTCGTGGTCACAATTAAACTATTCCGATTCCGCCGCAGTTCTTTTCCGCTGGGAGCCGTCGGAGAAAAAATACAGATCGGTGAAACGGGAAGAAATTTTACCCGGTTGGGCTTTCTGGATTTTGCCTTTAATCGACTTGCGGCTGGATCTGAACGATGTGCCGCTGGATACGTCGAATGTCGAAACGGAAACCCCGCAAACATTACCGGTTAAATCCGGCTGGAACCAAATCGGATTATCATTGCCCTATTATCAATACTGGGCGGATTTTAAAGTAAAGAAATCGGATGGTCAGGAAATCCTTACCTTTCAACAGGCAATCGACGATTCACTATTAATGCCGGCGGTGTATTGGTTCGAACAAACTATCGCTTATCAGGGCTATCACGTGCAGGAAGTGGATTCCGGCGCCTTTGCCTTGCCCTGGCGCGGATACTGGTTGTACAGCCGCGACGATTTGACGTTGATTCCTCCGGGGACGCCCGCGTTTCCGTTTACCGAAGCGAATCAAATTTTGAAAAAATCCAAAACTGCCGAAAAAAGAGAAAAGCAGAATGTCTGGGCGTATAATCTTACGCTAAAAAGCGGAAGTTTCGGAGACGATTTTAATGTGATCGGACTTACCAAAGGAAAGCCTTCCGAATTGTTGGAGCCGCCGTACTTTAACGAATACTGCGCCTTAAGCATTAATAAGCAGGATCGGCAATTGTGCAAGCAGGTTAAAACATTCCCGAAAGACGTCAATCAGGTTACTTCATGGAATATAACGGTTAAAACTTCTTTTCCCGGGAAAAACCATGTTTTAAAATGGGAAGCGGTCGGTTCGAACGATGAGCAATTGTATGTCTATTTGATCGATCTGGCTCATGAAAAGGTGATTAATATGAACGATATTTCCGAGTATTCGTTTACACCGGACGGACCCGATTATCAGTTCAGAGTTTATGCCAGCAGGGATGATAATTTTAAACCTTCGATTATCCCTTTGCAATTCAAGTTATCACAGAATTTCCCGAATCCGTTTAATCCGAGTACGACAATCAAAATCGGTATTCCCGAAACCGGCGCTCAAAACAAAGTCGTGCTGAAAATTTACGATGTTTTGGGTAAAGAGATAAAATCGCTATTCGAAGGCAACCTGCCGCCCGGCTATCATCAATTTGAATGGGACGGCACAAATCAGACGGGCAATGCCGTGGCTTCCGGAATTTACTTTTATCAGCTTCAAGCCGGAAAAACCTCGATCATGCGCAAAATGATTTTGTTGAGATAGCCGCCAAATTTGCGACGGCTTTGTCGTTAAAACGACTATTTCGGTTCTACTATATTTGTTGAATTCCAAATTCCGAGTTGCGGTATTTTTTGAATAAAGCTCTTTTTTCGTAAAATATTTAGACCATTTCACAATGATCCGCTTGTTTTATTCCGATATAATTGATCCGGGTTAAAAAAATTTTACAAAGGTCAATTTTTTCTTAAATTAGTACAGTTAACTAACTAGGGAGTGAAATGGGAAGATTGAGGGTTTTCAAGGAGAGAGATATTCCCGAACTTGTCTCTTTGTGTAATAACCACATGGAATTTGACCGATTATCCGAATCTCTTTTCAGAGAAAAAGTTCTGGAAGATCCTGCTTACAACCCCGAGCTCGTATTAGTCTATGAAAACGACAACATAATAACGGGCTTTATTGACGGGGTTGCAAGGGAAATTCACGGGGAAAAAATTGGTTATGTTAAACTGATGGTGGTTGACAGGAATTTTAGGCGAAAAGGCATCGGAACAAAATTGTATAAAACGCTTGAAGAACGGTTTAGAACTCTGGGCATGCGGAAAATAAGAATTTATGACGTTCCGTTTAATTATTTCATGCCCGGCATCGATCCGCGTTACACTCCGGCTCTCGCCTTTTTTGAGGTGCAGGGATTTAAGCGCTTTGCCGATACGGCAAATATGGTGGTTGATCTTGAAAATCAGATTTTCGATACTTCGGAAGAAGAAAAAAATTTTTATGTTAAAGGAATTGAAATTCGCCGGGCTGATTATGACGATCGCGATGAACTAATGGATTTTATTGAAGAATATTTTGCCCTCTGGCGTTACGAAGTGTTGAGGGCTTATAATTCGATTCCCGTGAGCATCCACATCGCTTTGCACGAAGGAAAAATAAAGGCTTTTTCCGCGCATAATGTCAATAATCTCGGTACGGGTTGGTTTGGTCCGATGGGTACCCATCCCGATTTACAGGGTATGGGAATCGGCAGTGTTTTGCTGAAACGTTGTTTGCAGGATATGAAAGAATGGGGACTAAAAAAATCGACTATTCCCTGGGTCGGTCCCATTCGCTTTTATTCCCGTTACGCAAATGCCGTTGTTGAACGCGTCTTCTGGCGATACGAAAAAGTTCTTTAATATCCGACCTCATTGTAAAATTTTTTATCGGTTTTGATTCGGAAAAAACGCGCCCTCCGTGATGATTGTCCTTCTTTGTTTTGCCGATAATTTTGACTTTCGGGCAATTATCCCGATTGTTTGATCTTTTCCGGGTAAAGCGCAGTGATCAATTTTATCGTCTTATCCTTTTAATTTTCTGAAAAATTCCGTAAACTGGCATTCCTTTGAAACGGGAAAAAGAGGGAATATTCGTGTTCTCGGTTCCCGGTTTCTGTGGTTGAATTTTATGATTAATAATAATAAAAATTAGAAAGTTATATTTAAATTTAGTATATTAGCAGCCAATTTTTAAAGTAAGGAATCGATAGTTCATCCTATGGCGAGAATGAAAGTCGGTCTTATTCTGGGGGGAGGTGGCGCTCGCGGTCTTGCCCATATTGGTGTGATAAAACGACTATTGCATTACGGTATTCCGATTGATGTAATCACCGGAGCCAGTATGGGAGCAATTGTTGGTGCGGCTTATGCATTAAATTCGGATATCCTCAAAGTAGAGCAGGTATTTCGCGATTTTATCAACAGCGATAAATTCAGATCATTACGCGGTGAATCGGTTGACCTTAGCAATGTGGATGAACCCGAAAATTTTATAAGGTTTATCAGTAATATCGTAAAACGAAGAATTATCATCAACCTTGCCGTGAACCGAAAGAGTTTGATTGCGGCTGAACGGCTCGAGTTTGCGTTGAAACATCTTGTGCCCCGGGGACATATTGAAAACACCGCAATCCCTTTCGGATGTTCGGCGCTTGATTTGATTAGCGGCAAAGAGATTGTATTCACCAAAGGAAATATTCACAAAGCGATTAAAGCCAGTTCCTCTATTCCAGGTTTTCTGCCTCCTGTTGATTACAATCGCAGACAACTGGTCGATGGCGCCGTAATCGATAATTTTCCGATCAGAACCGCAAAAGAATTAGGAGCCGATTTTTTAATCGTTTGCGATGTTTCTTCGCAAATTGAACCTGTCCGCCAACTTGATAATGTTATTGACATCTTTATTCGTTCTTACAGAGCAGCGGTGCATCGGCTGAACAATTTGCTTTTAACGGAAGCGAATTTTGTGCTTGTGCCCGAAATCGGCGACGTGAATTGGACGCAATTTGAGGATATTGACTTTTTAATTAAAAAGGGCGAAGAGATAGTCGATAAAAACATTATTCGGCTGAAAAGGGTTATGAAGCAACATAATCGCTTTTCGGAACGTATTAAACGATGGACTGTCAGAAAATTTCAGAAAGTATGAAACGTGCAATCGTTATAATAATTGACGGGGTGGGTATCGGAGAATTACCCGACGCCGGGGCGTATGGCGACGAAGGAAGCAACACCCTCGGAAATTTGGCAAAATATTTAGGCGGACTCCATCTTCCGAACCTTGAGAAATTGGGACTGGGGAAAATAGCGCCCATAAAGGGATTGTCCGATAAAATTGAAGCGCAGGCAAACTACGGGAAAATGGCTGAAATATCTCCGGGCAAAGATTCTACCACGGGACACTGGGAAATCGCCGGATTAATTTTGGATCGTCCGTTTCCCACATACCCAAACGGATTCCCGGAAGAGATTATTAAGGAATTTACCGAAAGAACCGGTTACGAGGTAATCGGAAACAAACCCGCGTCCGGAACGGAAATCATTAAAGAACTTGGTGAAGAACATCTTAAAACCGGCAAGCTGATTGTTTATACTTCGGCGGATTCCGTTTTTCAGATCGCCGCGCACGAAGCGGTTGTTCCGTTGGGAAAATTATACGAAATTTGCAAAATCGCCCGCGAGATGCTTACGGGTAAACATGCAGTGGCGCGTGTTATTGCCCGACCTTTTACCGGAGATCGCGCCGAAAATTTTGTGAGAACGCCATATCGAAAGGATTTTTCCCTTGAACCGCTCGGCACCATTCTGCATCAGACTCTTGCCGAAAACAACCTGCCTACGGTAGCTATCGGAAAAATCAAAGACCTGTATGCGAATAAGGGAATCCAAAAAAGTGTCGGCGCAAAAAATAATGCGCAAGTTATGGCTGCTATTATAAGGGAACTGAATGAGACGCAGAGTGGTTTAATAATGGCAAATTTGGTGGATTTCGATATGCTTTGGGGTCACAGAAATGATCCCGAAGGATTTTATGAGGGCTTAAAAGCGTTTGATAAATGGTTGCCGGAATTAATTGCAGTCTTAAAGTCCGAAGACGCGGTGATTATTACCGCCGATCATGGAAATGATCCGACTACACCGAGCACAGATCATTCAAGAGAATATGTTCCCCTGCTGGTATTCGGTCATCGGTTTAAAAAGGATGTGAATTTAGGCGTTCGGAAAACTTTTGCCGATATACAGGCTACTTTAACGGAGTTTTTCGGAGTTCCGGGCACAGGCTTCGGAACGAGTTTTTTGTCCCAAATTAAAAAGTCGTAAATCAAATATATGATAAACAATTGGGATTAAATCCCGGTAAAAAGATCATGCGGGTTTGGAAAAGTGTTAAAAATAAAATCGTTGAGAGTCTTCAGATTGCCAATAAAAAGTCGGTTCGATATACGCAAATCGGTCGGATTAAAATTGACGCGCTTAGCGTGAAAAAAGAAATCGAGGAAAAATTTCTTGAGTTGGGCGGCAAAGTCTATCACAAAATAACCAAGAAAAAAGAGACCGATTTAAAAGGAGATTTGACCATTCAGCATATTATTGAACAAATTAAAGAGCTGGAAGCGCAATTGTCCGAATACGACAGCGAATTGAAACGAATCAAAGATGAGAATGGGATCGAATTGGATTAATGAATTTTTTTAAAGAAAACTTTAGCTTGGAAAACAGGTAAACCTAAAAAGTGGGGTAGGTTAAGTGAGCGATTTTTTCATAAGTAAAAATCAATCTTTGGAGAATTATTTGCGGGAAATCGGCGAGGTTCCCCTCTTAACGCCGGATGAGGAGATTGAACTCGCCAAACGAATCAAACAAAATGATCAAAGGGCTTTAAAACGGCTGGTAAGCGCGAACCTGCGGTTTGTGGTCAGCGTGGCAAAGTCATATCAAAATTACGGTTTGTCTCTGGAAGACCTGATTAATGAGGGAAACCTCGGTTTAATGAAAGCCGCGTATCGTTTTGACGAAACACGCGGATTTAAGTTTATCTCGTATGCCGTCTGGTGGATCAAACAATCCATTTTACAGGCAATAGCCGAACAATCGCGTCTTGTCCGTTTGCCGTTGAATCGCGTGGGCACTCTGACGAAAATCGGCAAAGTTTACAGTCAGTTAGAACAGGAATATGAACGCGAGCCGACTCCCGAAGAGATCGCCGACGTTCTGGAAGTGGATTCGGGCGACATCACCGATACCATAAAAATGGCGACGCGTTCGGTTTCAATGGATTCTCCTTTACAAAAAAACAGCGACAGCCGCCTGATCGACATTATTCAGAATCAGCAGGACCCCGAGCCGGATGCCGAAGTTATGGGCGAATCTTTAAAAGAAGAAGTCAATCATATTTTATCCACATTAACGGCGCGCGAAGCAAAAATACTAAAACTCTATTTCGGATTAGACGGTGAAAAGCCGCACACGCTCGAAGAAATTGGCGTTAAATTCAAATTAACCCGTGAACGCGTACGTCAAATTAAAGAAAAAGCCCTGCGAAGATTGCGTCACAGCTCCAGAAGTAAGGTTTTGAGGTACTATCTCGGATAATTTTAGAGTAACTTTAAATTTTTTATGAAATAAAATGAAACTCTGCTTGATAGCAGAGTTTTTTTTTTATATATTTTGATAGAAGTCACAGTGAATACACAAAAGGATTTAATCATAAATTTTCAGGGGCTAAGGGTATGAAGGATGAATCTCGCCTAATTTTCGTCTCTCGAGATCACCGAACCGTCAAAGAAGTAAAAATATCCCGTTGGAAAATTTTTACCTATTTAACAGTTTTTCTTGTTATGTTTTTGATTATAGGAAAAGTCGGACTCGATATGCTTATCGATTGGAGTCTCAATTCCGAGATGAAGCGTCTGGCGCGGACGAATCTGGTCTTGCAAAATCGTTTGGTGGAAATGAGTAAGAAGATCAAAATCTTAAATGAGCAAATCGAAAAGATTGCCTCCACTGACGATCAACTGCGAACGGTGTTAGGTTTGCCAAAGTTGAACGAAGATATTCGTAAAGTCGGTATCGGTGGTTCGGATTATAATTATGAATTTCTTGATCAGGTAAGCGGCTTTGAAGCCAAGGTGGACCTTTCCAAACAACTGAAAAAAATTAATCAGATTGAGAGGGAGGTTAAGTTAGAAATCGAAAGTTACCAGAGCCTATTGAACACTTTTTACAAAAAGCAGGATTCGGTTAAATATCTTCCCGCATTAAGACCCGTACTTAAAGGTGTTATTTCAAGCGGTTTCGGTCTGCGTTACCATCCCATTTACAAAGTTATGCGCCACCATGAAGGCGTTGATATAAGCGCTCCCCGCGGAACTCCGGTTTACGCTTCCGCCGATGGTGTTGTGAAATTTGCGGGCATTAACGGCGGTTATGGTAAAATGATTATGCTTGACCACAACTATGGCTTTCAAACGCGCTACGGACATTTAAATAAGATTGTAGTAAGGCGGGGGCAAAGAATAAAACGCGGCGAAAAGATCGGAGAAGTGGGCAATACAGGTTTGAGTACGGCTCCGCATTTGCACTACGAGGTACTTTACAAAGGGAGAAATCTGGACCCGGCGCTTTACTTTTTTAACGATCAGATTCTTAACCGGAAAATTGTCTCGCTCGCCAATTAATGATCCACCGGAACAACGCGTGGGTCTTTTATGATTAGAATTATAATCTTTACTGTTTTTTCTGCATTGTTTTTAACTCCTCTGCGTTTGCCCGGCGGAGAAACTAATATCACGCTCCTTTTCACGGGCGACGTTAATTTTGCCAATCACTTTTTAATCCATGTCAAAAAAAAATATGATTTCCCCTTCGCTTTAATACCATGGTTCAAACAAGCCGATATATCCGTCATTAATTTGGAAGATCCCCTTACAAACGCTACCGAGCCCGCCGAAAAACCCTATGTTTTTAAAGCGCCTCCTTACTATATTGAAATACTGAAGAGAGGGGGAGTGGATTTGGTGAGTCTTGCCAATAATCATATTTATGATTACGGGGAAGCGGGGCTTCTGGAAACAATTGAATTGCTCGAGGATGCCGGGATTAAATATATCGGAGCGGGAAGAAATATCAAACAAGCCAGAAAACCGGCGATATTCGACATCTCGGACGTTAAATTCGGTTTTTTAGCCTATTACGGATTAAAGGCGCATAGCGAAAGCCATCCCGCAACAGAAACGGAGGCGGGAACAGCGCTGCGGAATTTAAAGTACATTCGGGAAGACGTAAAAAAATTGCGTAAAAAAGTTGATTTTGTTACGGTGGTTTTTCATTGGGGACTGGAAAAAGAAAATTACCCGCAGGATGATCAGATTTATTTTGCTCATCGGGTAATAGATTACGGCGCAGACCTGATTGTCGGGCATCATCCGCATGTTTTACAAGGGGTCGAAAAGTACAAACAGGGAATTATTGTCTATTCGCTGGGCAATTTTATTTTCGGCGGACATTCGAGAACATATTATCAAACCGTCGTTCTGAAAGTGAATGTGCCGCGTGAGCACCCGGATAGATGGAATATTGAGTTTATCCCGATCGAGGTGAATCACTGGCAACCGCGCGTACCGCATTCCGCGGAGGCTGACAGCATTCTGAATCGTATTAAAAAATATTCCGATGTGTTTGAACATACGCCTTTTGATTAATTCGCCAAAATTCCTATATTAAACTTGAAATGATTGGTTTATGATGTTAAACTTGCATTTTTTAAAAATGGTAAGGAGTAATCGTGTCAGTTTCCGTTAAAGATGTGGAATACATTGCCGGGTTGGCAAAGCTGCGATTAAAAGAGGAAGAGCTGCCCAAGTTAACAGAACAGCTCAACAAAATTTTAAACTATGTTGAACATCTAAATGAGCTAAACACTACCGAAGTTGAACCGTTGGCTCATCCGCTTGAAATGAAAAACGTTTTTCGCACCGATGAACTCAAAACTTCGCTCCCGCGGGAAAAGGCTCTTGCCAACGCGCCGCAAAGGACGGACGAATATTTTACGGTACCCAAGGTAGTTCGTAGATGAACGTTATCTGCGTTATACCGGCAAGATACGGCTCCGCGCGCTTCCCCGGTAAACCACTGACTTTGATCGGGCAGAAACCGATGATACGTTGGGTGTATGAACGGGCGGTAACCGCAACAAAGATCGACCGTGTGCTGGTTGCCACGGATGATGAGCGCATTGCTTCGGTGGTTCGCTCTTTTGGCGGAGAGGCGGTGTTAACGCCCTCGGAATTGCCTTCCGGCACAGACCGCGTGGCGGCGGCTGCAAAAGACGAAAACGCGGATGTTGTCATTAATCTTCAGGGAGACGAACCGTTCATTAAAGCCGACTTGCTCGACGCTCTTGCTCAGGTGTTTGAAGAACATCCCGAAGTCCAGATTGCCACGCCGATAAAGCGAATCGAATCGGATCATGATCTGTTCGATCCTAATTTGGTGCGCGTTGTTAAAGACAAAAACGGCTGGGCGTTGTTTTTTACCAGAGCGACAATTCCCTATTTGAGGGATATCGGGGATCGGACAAAATGGCTAAACAATTTTCCTTTTTTTAAGCATGTGGGTGTTTACGCCTATCGCAAGGATTTTTTAATGAAAATGACGCATTGGTCGCAAAGTTTACTGGAAAAAGCCGAAAAGCTGGAACAGTTGCGCGTTCTGGAAAACGGCGGCAAAATTTTTACCATCGAAACCGATTACGAATCGGTGAGCGTCGATACGCCGGAAGACCTAAAAAGAGTGAATAGAATTATTGAAAAAGAAGAGTAGGAAAAGTATGAAAAAACGTAAATATATTTTTCTGACCGGAGGCGTTGTTTCTTCTTTGGGCAAAGGAATTGCCTGTTCTTCGCTTGGTTTTTTGTTAAAATCCCGCGGATACAAAGTCACTATTTTAAAGCTGGATCCTTATATCAATGTCGATCCCGGCACCATGAGCCCTTATCAGCACGGGGAAGTTTATGTGACTGACGACGGCGCGGAGACCGATCTCGACCTGGGACATTATGAACGGTTTCTGGATATTAGTATGACAAGGGATAACAATACCACGGCGGGTCAAATTTATTACGAAGTGATTCAAAAAGAAAGACGGGGCGATTATCTGGGAGCAACGGTTCAGGTAATCCCGCACATCACCGATGCCATTAACGAGAAAATTCTCAGCGTCGGTAAAAAGACCAATGTGGATATCGTGATTGTTGAAATCGGCGGAACTGTCGGCGATATTGAAAGTCAGCCGTTTTTGGAAGCCATTCGTCAATTCCGGTTAAAACTTCCAGCCGACGATACGCTGGTGGTTCATCTAACGCTTGTTCCCTATATCGCGGGCGCCAACGAATTAAAGACCAAGCCCACACAGCATTCGGTTATGCGCCTGCGCGAAATCGGTCTGCAGCCCGATATGCTTCTCTGTCGAACCGATCGTCCCCTTCCCGATAATGTGAAACAGAAAATCGGCTTGTTTTGTAATGTATCGGCTAATGAAGTTATTGACGCTCTGGATGTTTCATTAATTTATGAAGTGCCGCTGCAATACGCCAAAGTTAAATTCGATGAGCTGATTTTGGATAAGTTGCGGTTGGAAAAAAGGAAATTGAACATTGAGGAATGGCGCAGCAAAGTGGAACGGTATCAGAAGGTCGATCGCACCATTACAATTGCCGTTTGCGGGAAATATGTGGAGCTGCACGATGCTTACAAAAGCATCATGGCAGCCTTTGAGCATGCCGGAATGGAAAACGACGTCAGGGTTAAATTAAAATGGATAAATACCGAAGAAATTACCGAAAAAATGTCGCTCAGGAACTTTCTGATGTAAGCGGAATACTGGTGCCGGGAGGCTTCGGAGAACGGGGAATAGAAGGAAAGCTTCTAGCGATTCGTTATGCCCGCGAAAATAAGATCCCCTTTTTCGGAATTTGTCTGGGCTTACAATGCGCGGTTATTGAATATACCCGGAATGTACTTGGAAAAAAGGATGCCAACAGCACTGAATTTGATCCGAACACCACAAATCCCGTGATCCATTTAATGGAAACCCAAAAATCGGTCAAGCGAATGGGCGGCACAATGCGTCTGGGAAGTTATCCCTGTAAACTTCGGACAGGCACAAAGGCGCATAAGGCTTACGGTAAACTCGAAATAGCGGAAAGACACCGGCATCGCTACGAGTTTAATAACAGCTATCGTCTTGAACTGGAAGAGGCGGGAATGATTATCAGCGGTTTATCGCCGGACGGAGATCTTGTTGAAATGATCGAGCTGGAAGATCATCCCTGGTTTGTAGGTTGTCAGTTCCATCCCGAATTAAAGTCCCGCGTCGCTCGCGCGCACCCTTTGTTTCGTGATTTTGTAGCGGCTTCGCTCGAATACGGAAAATAATTAAAGTCAGTGGGACAAGTGACGAAAATTTTTAAATATCCCGACCTCTTCTACTTTTGGGTCGGAGGGGTCAATATTTTAAATCATTTCATGAAAAACAGGCAAACTCATGAAACAATCGGGTTTACTGCCGGAACAAGTCGTTTTATACAGATCAAAAAATCGATATCAAAAAGAACTTAAACGT
>JAJRSN010000370.1 GCA_024278715.1 Calditrichota bacterium | reverse complement strand
CCGACACGTGATCCGTGGCAGGCTGTGCAGTTTTCAACCAAATTGGGCGTACGGTAAAATTTATGAGCGGATACCAGCCCGCTATTAACCGAGATAGGACGAATAACATGGCACTGTCCGCAGCCGGCATGGCATTTGGCGCAAGCCTGCCGAAAACCGGCAGCCATTTTGGAATCATCCCTCAGGTCCTGCCCGCCGGCGCGTATTTTGAAACGTTCAAAGTAGCCATTTTGCGTAAAATGCAAAGAATATTCAAAATCAGAGGTAATATCCGAATGACAGGAGCCGCAATAGATTTTAAACTGTTCACCCGGATAGGCTACAAAATCAGCCTGAACCGAGTGAGCCTGCGCTTTGGCTTCTTTGGTTAAAGCCGTGTTCGGATCTCCGCCGTGGCACGAAACACAACCTATTTGTCCGTGAACGCTGCTTAAAAATTCTTCGGAAACAAAAACGCGATCTTCAGGCTCCACCGGAGCCACTGCGCCGCCTCAGCCCTCGCCCGCTTCGCCGCCGCCGTCGCTTAACGGTTCGGCTACTTCTGCTAATAGCGACTTATTTGTGTGGCAGGCTACGCAGCCCGACTGTTCTTCCACATCATAAAGCCCTTGTTTTTGGGCATAATCCGCTTTCTTTTCCCGGCAGGATAACGAAAGAACCATCACTGCTGCAAACAACAGCATAATCTTTAAATATCTTATTATCATAGCACTCATTCTTTTTGATTCTTCCTGTTTGTTTATCTTAAAAACAAGACCGGGTAACACAAACCTTAGTTACTCATCAGAAAACAAATTATCTGTCCGCTCTAAAAAGGTCTGTAATTGTCATTTCGATGAGCGAAGCGACGAGAAATCTTATGTTTTTATCGGAGTCTCTGCGTTCGGAATGACATACCCCGGTTCTTATGGCGGACTCATCTATTGATTTTTCTCAATTGTAAAGTCATGCGAATCCGTATCATCATTAAAAGGTTTGGCGACCCGAACATCTGCATTTTTTGTCCATGATAAAATTCCATATTTAAGGTTTACCGCATCATAACCCAATAAATTCAAAGCTGTGGCTGCAATAGCTCCCGTATGCCCGGTATAACAATAAACAACAATCTTGCGACTCGGATCGAGCTTTTCCAGGTTATCCTTTTGAGCAATGGTTTTCCATGGAATATTAATGGCGCTGGGAATATGACCTTTCGCATAATCTGTGGCGCTTCTTACGCTGACAATTTGAGGATCATCCGAGGTATCTCCGTCATACAATTCATCATGAAGCGCGGTTGCGGTTATAACGGGCGCCGGATTTCCCGCCAAATAAACCTGCGCCGCTTTTTTTAATATGAGCTGTGGATCTTGAGAGTCGAGGTAGTTTGGATCTGCTAATTCATAAGTATTTGTCGGATTATTTACCTTGGTTTCTACGTCAAAATCATTCGCATCGCTATCCTCGTCAAACGGAGTCGCAACCCTTGCCGTCGCGTCTTTAGTCCAAGCCATAAACCCGAATTTCAGATTATAGGCGTCATATCCGAGAACGTTTAGAATCGTCGTGGCGATAGCACCCGTATGACCGGTGTAACAATAAACCGCAATCTTTTTATCCTTGGGTAGTTTGGCTAAATTTTCATCCAGAGCAATTTGAGTCCACGGAATATTGATTGCTCCAGGGATATGACCCAAAGCGTAATGCTCCGAAGATCGGACACTGACAATAAAATAATTGTCTTTCGTGTCGAATAGCGTTTGAGCGGTAATAATGGGCGTTACGTCTTTTGACAGCGATTGATCTACCACCGGCTGAATCAGTTCAATATTACCGGCTTTTTCTTCGTTACTATCATTGGAAGAAGAGCAGGAAAACAAGAACGATAATCCCAAAATAAGCGCCAATATTGTTAATCTTTTAGTAAACATAAAATCTCTCCTTTCTAATAATTGATAAAATATAATTGTTTGTTTTTTCACATTGATGGTCGCAAAAGATATACCATAATTTCCAAAAACAACTTAAGCCCATAAGATTTCAATGAATTAGGTAGAACACAAAAATGCATCTTACCTTCGGCTTTTGAAACATTTTGTTTCTCAAGTTTGTTATTTTTTTCATTATTTCCTTTAAAATCAATTAGTAAGAATTTTTGAAACCTATTGTTCAGACTGTTTCACCATGAAACAATCTTTTGTCTTTTGAAATCTCTTTCATCAACCCGCCGCCATCTCCGCAGATGCTTGATTTTACTTCAATTACGCCAAACATTAGCACCGTTGAAAATTAAATTTTTTGCTTGTTATTTAAGGTACAAATTTTGCAGTTTCAATTTGTTAACAGTTCCGGAGGTTCAAAATGGTTAACTCTAAAATTTCCTGTAAAAAAATAACCGAAATCATTCTCGATAACATTACAGACGGCGTTTTTACCATTGATCGCGACTTTAACATAACTTCTTTTAACAAGGCTGGCTGCCGAATCACTGGCTATTCCAATGATCAGGTGATCGGTCAAAAATGTTATGACATATTCAAATCGAGTATTTGCGAAAACCATTGCGTATTAAAACGCGCCCTTCGCACGGGAGAGAACACGCTCTCCAAATCCATTTTCATTATTAACAAGAAGGGAGAAAGAATACCCGTAAATATTTCGGCGGCGGCGTTGAAAGACAAATCGGGTAAAACCATCGGCGGCGTTGAAACCTTTCGCGATTTGAGCGCGGAAGACGAATTACGCAAAATTATTGAAAAAAAATATTCCTTTCACGACATCATCAGCAAAAATCCCAGAATGTGGCGGTTGTTTGATATCGTTCCGCAAATTGCCGAAAGTAACAGCACGGTTTTGTTGGAAGGCGAAAGCGGAACGGGTAAAGAACTTTTCGCGCGGGTTATTCATCAGTTGAGTCCGCGGGCAAATAAGAACTTTGTCGCCATAAATTGCGGCGCCCTGCCCGACACGCTACTCGAATCGGAATTATTCGGCTACAAAGCCGGCGCCTTTACCGACGCGCGGCAGGACAAAATCGGTCGGATCGCGCTTTCCGAAGGCGGCACATTGTTCCTTGACGAAATCGGCGATATTTCTCCGGCGTTTCAGGTTCGGCTATTACGTTTTCTGCAGGACAAGACGTATGAACCATTGGGTTCAGTCAAAACCTTAACAGCCAATGTGCGGGTAATTGCCGCTACCAATAAAAATTTGGAGCAATTGGTTGAGCAAGGAACCTTTCGGAAAGACCTTTATTACAGAATCAATATCATTAAACTGGAAATTCCGCCGCTCCGCGATCGTAAGGAAGACATCCCTTTGCTGGCAAACCACTTCATTAAAAAGTTTAATCACCTGCAGGCTAAAAATATTGAGGGCGTAAGCAACGATGTTCTGGAAATCCTGATGCACCATTCTTACCCGGGCAACGTCCGCGAGTTGGAAAATATCATTGAGCACGCCTTTGTTCTTTGTTCTGATGCGGTAATTCAACGAAAGCATCTGCCCATTTACTTGTTTGAAAATAAACACAATAACGATTCTGAAAATTATCATCAAAAACTCGAAGACATCGAAGCGGAACTCATTATCCGCACATTGCGCGAACATCAGTGGAATCGGCAATCAGCCGCCAGGGCGTTGAATATCCACAAGACCACGCTCTTTCGCAAAATAAAGCGTCTGGGGATCGAGCTGCCTAAAACGGACGGACGTCATAAACTAAGAATCGGGTAAAGCTGACCGCAGATTAAGCTGATCGCGCAGAAGGGGCAGAGTATGGTTGCATAGTGTTGCGGCATTTTTTGACATCGATGCATTATCGCAACTCCGGCTCCGCATTACGATTTTTCCTCAACAAAGCCATTTATCTGTTTTTGTGCCACTTAAACCGCTTTGTTATTTTTGGCACAAT
>JAJRSN010000369.1 GCA_024278715.1 Calditrichota bacterium | reverse complement strand
TGCCGTCACATATCGCGGTCTGGCGGGCGGATAGGTAGTTCCGCCGCTTCCTGCTTTGACGACTTTGATTTCATCCAGCCAGGCGATATGCTCCGCTCCGTCGGTTGCCTTTTGAAAATGAAAGATCGTCTTGATTCTGGTAAAATCGCAGTTATTTGGTCCGGGTTTAAAGGCGCTGATCGGGATCTCCACTTTCTGCCAGGTTGTGGTATCGCCATCCACGCCGTCAAAGTAATCGGCAAGCGCCACCCGCGTGCTTTGCTTATTGGACAAATCTTCAATGGCAAGATCGGGCAAATCGGACGCCGCGATCGCCTGCGGGCTGTTGATCCAGTAAACAATGCTATCGTACTGCGTAAAATCATGTCCGGGCCAGCCCGGCGAAGCCACGGCAATCCCCCAGTCACCGCCGCTGTTTGACGTCCAGTGCAATCTTAAACTGTGCGCTCCTTTGTAAGGATGCTGCGTATCTACCGGAAATTTGTCGTTTCCCCCGGCTAACTCCAGATCGCTGGGCGCCTTTTCGTAACCCCACGACGAATCGTACAGCTTATCGCCGTCAGGACTATCGCTGAAAAAGGTGATTTCATTCTGCGCCCAAAGGCAATACGCTCCGGTTAATAAAAATAAAACGATTGTTTTAAACCACATATTAAACCCTTTATTTTGTTTTTAAATCTGATTTACGATAGACCAGAACATGAACTTCGCCGCGTTCATTTTCTTTGTCTTCGGGAATCAAATCTCCCTGCAACACGCGTCCTTCCGCCAGAATTTTGAGGTCTTCTCCGGTGCTTTCTTCGCGTGTCAGAAATTCGATATGGTAGGTCTTCCCGCGAAAATAGCGCTTTACCGAAACGTTTTCCCACTCCGTCGGAAAAACCGGGCGGATGCGCAGTCCTTCATAATCAGCCTGAATACCCAACAAATTGTCGATGGTAACCCGGAAAAGCCAGGCTGCGGATCCGGTGTACCAGGTCCATCCGCCGCGCCCGTAAAAAGGAGAATTTGGTCCATCCATGTTTCCCGGGGTAACGTAAGGCTCCGCCAGGTATTCATCCGGTTTAATCCACTTGTGAGCCGGACAAAGCTTGCGGTAAAAATCGTAGGCTAAATCTCCCTTCCCCAGCAAACACGCCGCCCACACAGCCCAGGTGGCTGCATGGGTGTAAACTCCGCCGTTCTCCCTTACGCCCGGCGCGTAACGCGTCAAATAACCGATTTCTTCATCCGGTTCGGAAAACGCCGGCGCAAATAGCAGCGGACCCACTTTACTATTCAGATGTTCGACTATTTTTTCCAATAGCGCCTTTTTCCTTTGTGAATCGGCGGTGCCGGCAATAATCGCCCAGGTTTGGGCGTTGAGAAAAATTTTGCCTTCTTTATTTTTATGACTGCCGATCAACTCGCCGTTGTCTTTGGAGGCTCGCCAGTACCACTCGCCGTCCCATCCGAATTGATTGATCGCTTTTATCAGCGCTTCGGCTCTTTGGGAATAAACGGCTGCTTTCTGCTTCAGATCGATTTTTTTCAGAATAAAATCAAACTCAGTGAGAATGTAATAGAGGAAATGCGCCAGCCAAACAGACTCGCCCTTTCCTTCCAGACCCACTGCGCTCAAACCGTCATTCCAGTCGCCAGCTAAAATCAAGGGCAGTCCGCGCGGACTAAAACGGCTGAGCGCCAGATCTATGGCGCGTAAACAGTGGTCAAGCAAAGAAAAGGTTTGATTATCATCGTAATAAGGCGCGGCGGCATCCAATACCGACCAATCGCCTGTTTCTTTTAAATATTGAACGGCGACAAAAGGCATCCACAGCAAATCGTCGCTCATCCGGGCGTCGTGTCCCTGTTCGGACAGGGGATGCCACCAGTGCAGAACGCGACCGTCTTTAAACTGATGGGCGGCATGCAGCAGCAGTTGCTCTTTTGTCTTTTCCGGCTGCAAATAGAGAAAAATTTGACTGTCCTGCAACTGGTCGCGAAAACCGTAAGCCCCGCTCTGCTGGTAATAGGCTGCCCGGCTCCAGATTCTGCCCGTAATCACCTGATATTTTAACCAGACATTGGTCATTAAATTCAATCCCTGATCGGGAGTGGAAACCGTGGTTCGGGTCAGATAGTTTTCCCAGTAATTTTTTACCGAATTAAACGCGTCTTCTATTTCCGGAGCGGAGCGGTATTTTTGTACCATTCGAACAACCGTTTCTTGCGATTTTTCAACACCTAAAAAGAAGTGCAGTTCAACAGTTTCGCCCGGATTTAAAGTAACTTTTTTGTGCAAAGATGAAACGGCGTCCGTCCATCTGCCCTGCCGCCCGCTTAGCCGACTTTCCCGCACAGCCTTTGGCGCGGATAGTTTGCCGTACTGCCCCAAAAAAGCGCCCTTATCCGTTTCAAAACCGTCCACCGGCTCGCTGCAGGCAAAATATGCCGTATAGGGCCAGTTGGTGTTCCAGTGACCGCGGGATGCCGGCACTTCCCACAAACGCTTGCCCGCCGTTAGAATTTGATCTGCGGAATCAAATTTGGTTTCAATAAATATTTTATGGAATTCGCGGTGACTATCCGGCGCGGCTCCCAGCAGCCATTCAAAGTAGGTAAACAAACCGAGCTTTCGCGCTTTGTCCGACAAATTGGTCAAACGCAGCGTCCAGATTTCCAGATTGTCATCGAAAGGCACAAAAATGCGCAACCGGCTTTCGATTTGATGATTTTGGGTAGCAAAACTTGTGTAACCCATTCCGTGCCGACAGATGTACTCATCCGCCTCCTGACCGACGGGATGAATGGTGGGACTCCAGATCAAACCGCTTTGATCATCGCGAATGTAAAGGTATTTTCCCCACTGATCGGTGACTAAATCCTGATGCCAGCGCGTGATGCGGTTTAAATTGGAATTGTCCAGCCAACTAAATCCGCCGTTTAATTGCGAAATAACCAGACTGTAATGTCCGTTGGAAATAAGATTCACCCAGGGCTTGGGGGTTTTGGGATTGGTGATAATGTATTCTTTTCCGTCATCGGAAAAATATCCGTATTTGTTCTTAAAAATAGACATGAATCACTTCCGTGTTTGTGGTTTAAAACTGAAATTCGATGGAAAAACGATGAACGTTGATCAGACGACCCCAATCCGCGTAAGCGTAATCTATGTACAGGGGAAGATTTTGCCCTAAATAATAAACAAATCCCGCTCCCGCGGTGAGCCCTTTTTCCGAATCCTGCTCAAACAGAGCCTGATATCCGGCGCGTAAAAAGAAACGCCGCTTAAAGCCGTATTCCAGACCAAAACTAAGGCTCTCCGTATTATCATTGGGATGACGTGCTTCGACGGCTGAAGTCAATTGATTCGTCTCGTTGTCAACAATTTTGGCAGCCAAACCAAAGCGGAAGAGCAAGGGTAAATCCCATTTATCGGTTTGCAAATTGGCAAAGATGTTCTCATTATCGCCCCACTCATCGGGATTAAAATCGTAATTGACAAAAACGTCTTTGCCGGAATATTGCATTTTAGGACCAAAATTACTGATGCTAATGCCCAGGGTAAGCCAGTTGTAGCCGGTCTTAAAAAGGATACCCATATCAAAAGCCACGGTTGAAGCCACCATGTGCCATATTTGCTGCCTGATGTACCTGGCGGTAAAACCGATGCTAAAACGATCGGTGAGACTGCGGGCGTAAGAGAGACCCAAAGCCATATCCAGAGCGCTGAAATATTCGCCCGTTCCTTCCGGTTCAAATTCGGTGCGAACCTTCATATCCTCGGTGGACAAAGAGATAAAACTGGCGCCGATCACGCCCAAACCGCCCACGCGCACGGCTGCGGCTGCAAAGTTGAAATTCATATCCGCAATCCAGCGCGTGTGAACAAAGTTTACCGCTCCGCTACGCGCCAGTTGGGTCAATCCGCTGGGATTCCAGTACATAGCCGTGGCGTCGTTGCTCAAAGCCACGTAGGCTCCTCCCATTCCGATTGCCCGGCTGCCCACCTGAATTTTAAGGAACTGAGCCATGGTGGTGCCCGCTTTGGTCAATTTCCCTTCCCCGGCTTTTAACGGCGCCCATACGATTAATGTAAACAAAAGAACGATAGCAATGCGTTTCATAAGTTTTATACCGTTTATTTAATTATAGCGAATTTACCGATTTTTTCACCGATTCCCGGCGCGTCAATATGAAAAATGTAAACTCCGGGCGCGATATCCAATCCGTCTTTACTTCTCAAATCCCAGGACTGCGCCCCGTCGTTGATGTCCGTTTTGTGTTCTATGGTCTGCACCAGATCGCCGCTTGTGGTGTAAATGCGAATGGTGCATTCGTTGGGCAGATGGATGAAAAATATCCTGCGTTCACCACGACCGGTGGCAAACAGTCGCGGCGGTTCCCAGCGCGCAGCCGCTATGTATGGATTGGGCACAACCGCAATTTTATCCAGATCGGTTTTGGCTATCTGCCGATCGACTTTGGCGGCTTTGGTAGTGAACTGATAGACGTCTCCGCTGCGGAAAGGCGTTTTGATTTGAATGCGCAGCACATCGCCGTCCTGCGGAAGAACGGGCTCTTCGTTATTGTACGGATCGAGTAAAACGACGCGCCATACTTCACGCGGGATGTTGCCTTCTTTTATCAGAATCCGAATATAATTGCCGCTCTGAATTTTGTGATCGGGATTGTCTTCGTTCGGTTCTTCCAGGGCAAACAGAACCTTGCGGTTTTCGTAAACGTCCCAAACCGTAAAATTGACCGGAAAACGCGGAGCAAACCACCAACTGGTGTCCTGCACTCCAAAACGGATTTCGTAACTGGAAGGATATCCGGGGCGACGATGTTCAAAATGATACCAATGCTCCACTTTGATCGGCAGGTTGGAAGTCTGGTTTACCCAGCCTGAATTGGCGGCGTCCCATCCGATGCTGTCCGTAAAAACGAACAGCCGCATGCCGTCGAACATGGGCGTGTTGTCTTCCGCGCGCACGGAAAAGGACTGCGAAATAATGGTATCCGGCTGCTGATCGGTGATATTGACCAGGCTGTAGGTTATGGAATCGGGATGTGTAGTATCGTCGAATGCCACCTGATAGGTTTGATCGTCTTTCACTTGCAGGGGATTCAAAACATCCACCCAAATATTTCCGGTGGCAAATCCCTGCGTGTGTTGAATCGAATCTTTCAGACCGCCGCTTCGGTAACCGGCTGCCGGCGCCTGCGGCGTAACTTCCACCGTATTCTGATCCAGCGTCACGTTTCCGTTGATATCGCGGACAATCACTCTGCTGCATTCCGAAGGATACATGTTTAAAGCTTCGTCGCCGCGGTCGTAAGAAACAACTGCGTAGTAATAAGTTTTGCCGTTAATGACATCCGTATCGGTCCACGAATGGCGCAGCCCTTTATTATCGCCCATGTAAATTTTAACGCCCTGGTAATCGATGCCAAAAAATCCCTTGATACTATCTACAATATCGAATTGCGCCACCGGTTGGAGCAGGGTTTTTTCGCCGAAGGCGTTGGTAATAATGCGCGAATCCAGAAACCCGGGATCGGTGCTTTTGTAAATTTTGTAACCTTCAAAATCGTAAGGAGGATCGGAAAAAGGATCGTAACTCTTTTCCGCGCGATCGTCCCAGTAAAGCGTTACTTTTTTATCGCCAGCTACAGCCCAGACCCTTGGTTTTTCCGGCGGACGCGCAAAATTGTAATCGTTGTTGTAAATTTCCTGAACCGTACGTTTATTCCGACGGATGTCTTCCAGATTTTCGCCGAAGATCAAACAAACGGAAAAACGTTCGGTTTGCGACGGCTCCAAAGGAAAGGTTCCCGAGCCGTAGAGAAAGGCGATATTGCCGTTCTGCAGTCTGGTATCGAAATGGCTGTAAGAGATGCGATTCCAGATTTCTTCGTCGTTGTAAAATCCCACTCCGCTGCCGATAAAAAACACATCGAAGGCGGTCAAGCCAATCTGATCGGACTCGTCCTTATCGGTGGCGTCAAAATGCGGTTCGCCGGGCGTGGGTACGCCGTCGCCTTCGCCCACATCGCCTGTGCCCGCCAGACCGTCTTCGCCGACGTCGTCAAGTTCGGGATTCCAATCCAGATCGTTGTCTATAAAATCATTGCGGCGTTCGTCGATCATTTCATCCACCCGACCGTCGCCGTTGTTGTCAATGCCGTCGGCGTATTTAAAACCGATTTGAAATTCCGATTCGTCAATCAGACCGTTGTTATTATCGTCAATGCCGTTGTCCGGAATTTCACCGACCAGCATATTTTTGGTAATTACCGGACTTCCTTCTTCTCCGTCGCCGTCATCGTCAATGCCGTTGGTTGCATTGCCCGGACTTTCCAGAAATGCGTAACCGCAATAACCGGTTGGTCCCCAGCCGCCCTGACCTAATCCATTGGTGTCCCACGAATAGGTGATGTCATCCTGCAAATCAAAGGAGGCGTTATCATCATTGGAATCGAACTGACCGCCCACGCCAACGTCGGCGTACATGCCGAAAATCATCTTGGGATAGGTAGTGGTTCCTTCGTTGGTAATGTCGTAATGCCAAAAGATTAGGTCTTCCGCCAACACGTTCGACCATTGAAATCCTCGTACCCCGACCCTTAACGCCAAACCGCGGCGCGTATGGTCGGTCGAATCCGGATAGAAATCCTGCCCGTCATCCGAATTATCATCCATCACAAAATAGCTTTCCTGATCCGCATTGGTGCGTTTGCCGAAATAACCGTTCCAGAATCCGTTCCACGAGGCGTCCTTATCAGCCCAATGATCGGGCCATGATTTTGGATTATCGCTCATGGCAATATTATCCTGCAAGGGATTGGCATAGCCAGGTCGCGGTTGCCAGCCCCGTTCCACGCCCTCCGGCGAAATATCCATCAATTCGCGGTAACCAGCCTCGCAAATGTACAGGGTATCGCCGCCGGAATTCGTTATTTGCGTTACCACAATGGGCGTAATTCCGTCCATGTACGAATGACCCGAGCCTCTGGGCCAAACGCCCGAAGGCTGCCTTCCCCACCAGGCTACTTCGCCGAAATTGTAGAACAGGGTTTCCACCAAATTCCCATTGTGCACGCCCTCTTTGCGATATTTCCGGTCGCCGCGCATGCTCTCCGGCACTTCCACCTGCGCGTAAAGCCCGATAAAAAAGAAAAGTATTAGAAAGAAGCTTTGAACTTTGATTGTATTCATTTTTAATTATTTTCCCCGTTACTTCCCGATCTTATATCAAGACTTATTCCGATCAATACCTTGCGCGGTTCCGAATAAAAATCCGGTCGCTTTAACCATTCTTGCAGACTGTTCACGTGTCCCGCGCGATCGCCTAAAAAACGCTGGATGACCGAATATCCCGCCCGTCCGGTATCGTTGTAAACGTTCAACTCGTTTTTTCGGTCAAACAGATTATACACTTTCATAAAGGCGGTAAAGCGGTATTTACCGACGATAAATTCCTTAGCCATTCGCAAATCAACGTTGTAATTAAAGGGCTTGCGACCGCTGTTTTCAAAAGTGGTTTCCATGCTTTGAACCGCCGGCGTGTAGGGTAATCCGCTCTGAAACTGCCCGATTAATCCCAGACTAATGATCTTGGGGTTATTGTAAGAAACAGAGAGATTTACCGTGTGCCGCTGATCCCAGTTTAAAGGCACCACCTGAATATTGCTTTCTTTAGGCGGATCCGCCCGATTGTTGTAAAACGATTGATTGGGATCGGACGCGTTTCCCTCGGCAATCTGATAGGTGTAATCCAGCGAAATGATTACGTGATCGGAACGTGAGGGTCGTTTGTTCAAAGAAATGGTTATGCCGCGGATATTGCCGTAATCGCGATTTTCGTAACGTGCATAGCGGTCGCCCAGGGTATAAGTTTCGTAAATGTTCGTGCCGAGCAAATCGCGAACGTCTTTGTTAAATCCCGTAATATCGATCCCCAGGTTATCGGTCAATTGCTGCTGGATACCCACTTCATAAATAACCGTTGACTGCGGATTGAGATTGGCGTTTCCCATCAGCGTGTTTAAACCGCCGGGAGCCACGGCAAATTTGGGATCGGCGTAAAGATATTCGTAGGGCGGAATCTGGAAAAAATAGCCGTAAGAGACATGAATAACTCCCCGGCTTGAAATGGGAAAAGCAATGCCCAGTCTGGGACTGAATTGATTTTTTTTGTCGGCTGGTTTATAAGCTTTTTTCGAATTTCTCAATTTATTTGACGGATCCCGCAGATCGATCGGCACTTTATAGCGCGAATCGAAATAATCGTAACGAAAGCCGATATTCAAAGTCATGTTTTCCAATTCAATTTTATCCTGAATATAGGCGGCGCCTTCAACCGGGTTTTGCCTGTACTGTCCGCCGAATAAAAAGACTTCCGCGTTGAAAATATTGCTCTTCTTGCCCTTGTAATTAGCTTCACGCGCCCGGATAAAAAGACTGTTCCGTTTGAATTCGAATCCGGCTTTTAGCTGATGACGTTTGTTGATCTGTGAAGTAATATCAAATTTCCCCTGCCAGACCGCCGTACTGCGATGCAAATTGAAAAGGTTCGTTCCGCCGGTTAAAAAGCTGTAGGCGTCTTCCCTGTTGCGCAACAATTCCGGATTCACATAACGCGGATCGTTCAAATCTTTGTATAAGTACGTTTTTAGATCAAAATAATAATACGAAAGTTTTACGGTGTAAAACGTCGTTGGTGACAGCGTGTGATTAAGATTCAGAATGTTTGTAAACGCGTATTCGTAATTGCTGACATCGCCTTCGGGATTGTACTTGTACAAATGATTATAATAGCGGTAATGAAATTGATTTCCCAAAAAATTGTAAGATAGTCTGATAACCGGGCTGATCCGAAACAACAGTTTTAAATTTCCGTAATTGCGCGAAGAAAAATTCATCGGCACGGGCTTATTGTCTCCGGTTTGCTCCATGTAAAAACTATTGGGATCGAATTTGGAAGAATCGGACGGGTTGAAACGCCGCTGCCCGTACAACCAGCCGTCGTTGTAAGACCGCCGAACGGAAAAATAAAAACCGACTTTGTTGCGCATAAAAGGCACGGGACCCGAAAGATAGGTTTGCAGATTGTAAATCGATAAGGGATTCAAATCATCAATATTGTAAAAGAGATCTTTGTGAGCGCTTAAATAATCTCCGTAATAAGACGTGATTCCCGCCCGGAATTTGTCCGAAGGATCCTTGGTTACAATTTCGACCACGCCGGACATAACCTGCCCGTATTCCGCATTAAAAGTGCCGCTGACCAGTTTTAACTCCTGAATCGAGTTTTGATCCATATTGACCGCCAGTTTGCCGGAAAACGGATCGGTCACGGAAACGCCGTCAACCAGATAGGCAACCTCGCTGGCTCGTCCGCCGCGCACGTGGAATTCTCCCTGAGCGTCCTTTACGATTCCGGCTTGCAGACTGAGAACATCCTGCATGCTCTCCACGGGAATGGCTTCGATTTCGCGGGCTGACACCGAGGCTTCCGTGGCTGTTAAGTCCTTTTGTACCAGCGGCTGCTCGGCTTCCACGGTGATGGTTTCTCCTTCCAATAACGTCGATTTCAATTTAAAATTGAGATGAGTCGTGCGATCGATTGAAACCCGCACATTGGTGACCCGCACCTCCCGATAGCCGATGATCTGGGCTATTAGCGTGTAAATTCCCGGCTTAATGTTAAGAATGATGTAATTACCGTCAATATCCGTGGAACCGCCTAACGGATAGCCTTCCAGGATAATATTTACTCCCGCTAAAGATTCGCCGGTGGAAGCATCCGTTACACGACCGGCGATTTTACCGGTCTGTCCGGCAAACGAAAATTCCAGAAAAATCAATAGGACTAAAAAGGATTTAATGTAAAGTTTCATTTTTCAACTTAAGTCGAATTTAATTTAACTTTTAATACAACGTCTTTTTAAAATGGTTAAGGGTTAAGGGTTAAAGGTTAAGAGTTAAGAGTTAATCGTTAACCGTTAATCCGCTTCTCCGGTCATCGTAATGCGTAATGAGTTATCATCACCATCGCCAAAATCTTAAATAATCCAACCAACTTATTTTTTAGAGAAGAAAAAAGCATTTCCTTCTTAACATTTACTATTTTCTGCTTACTGCCTACTGCCTACTACTGCCCTCTGCTCTCTGCCCTATGCCCTATGCCCTATGCCCTCTGACACTCATTTTCCGCTCTAAATTAATCAACT
>JAJRSN010000368.1 GCA_024278715.1 Calditrichota bacterium | reverse complement strand
TGAGGCTCAGGGAAATTACGGCAAGGCAGCCAATCTTATTCGCAGAGTTTTAGCTTTTAACCCCGACAACAAAGAAGCAAAAAAGCTCTTAAATTCACTCAATAAGTATTAAGTTGAAGAGTGAAAGAGTGACAAAGAGACTAAGTGACTAAGTGACTAAGTGACAAGTAAAATTAAAGATTTAAGCGACAAGTGATATAGTAACGAGTAACAAGTGACCAGTATCTCTCGCCCGTTTAACGCTTAACGTGAAGTAACAAGGACGTGACGCGTGATGGGCAAGACAAAAGATTAAAGGTTAAAGGGAAACAAATTATCAGAAAGCGGAATGCAGAAAGCCGTGCCGAGACATTGCAGAAGCCGCTTAACCCTTAACGAAAAGTAACAAGTGACAAAGTTACTAGTTTAGAAGTTTAGGTGTTTAAAATAAATTCCGCAGGAATTAAACGATAGTAGCCCGGTAATTTATTGCCAGGAATAAAAGAGCGTCCTCCTTCTTCTCCGCCCTTTAGGGCAGGAGCGGAAGGGTAAGTTTGAAAGAAAAAGATTAAAGCAAAAGATTAGCGGAAAGCCGTAACCACAATCTAACGTGTTAAGTGAAGTCGGAGTGGATCGCCCCGGTCGTTTCCGGTAGAAGCGAAGCGGGGACAACAGGTTCAACGCTTAAAGAATAACGCGTTGGTGAAAATGTTAAATTGTAATAAGGAAAAGCCCGTTACTTTTAGAAAATTTATCGTTTCGGATTTTGAAATTAATAATTGAATGAATTTTCTGTTGTTTTTTCTTAAAGGCAAATGATTTGTTTAAATTTACTGAATATTTTGAGAAAGAAGTTTTAAGAAAAAGACCTTATATAAAAAAAGAATGGTGTGTTAGAATTGTTGAGAACCCAATCAAAATTGAAAAACAAGAAGATAATAGATATCGCTTTTGGGGGATTGTTGATGAATTGGACGGAAAAATTTTGCGTGTTGTAACGTTAGAGGATAAAAGAACAATACATAATGCCTTCCCAGATAGGAGGTTCAAAAAATGAAATTAAATTATTATCCCGAAACAGATTCGTTATACATCGAACTCTCATCAAAGCCAAGCGCGGATAGTATTGAAATATCCGAAGGAATAGTTATTGATTACGATAGTGATGGTAATGTTGTAGGGATTGATATAGATAATGCCGGTAAGAAGTTTGATTTAAAAGAATTAATTCTTTCAAAATTACCTTTTGATCAGAAAAAGATGATTGCCTAATTTTAAGTAACGATGTCGTAATGCATGATTGGCAAGAATAAATACAAAATAAAAAAGATTAAAGATTAAAGAAAAAAGATTATCTGAAAGCAGTGATCACAACCTGTCGTGATAAATAAGTCGGAGAGGTACGGTTAACGCTTATACCCTTAACGCTTAACGAATTAGTAACAAAGACGTGATGCGTAATGCGTGACGAGTAACCAGTGACATAGTTACGAGTTTAGAGGTTTAGGTGTTTAAAATAAATTCCGCAGGAATTAAACGATAGTAGCCCGGTAATTTATTGCCGGGAATAAAAGAGCGTCCCCCTTCTTCTCCGCCCTTCAGGGCAGGAGCGGAAGAGTAAGATTGAAGGAAAAAGATTAAAGCAAAAGGTTGGCGGAAAGCCTTGACCACAATCTATCGTGTTAAGTGAAGTCGGAGAGGCTCGCTTAACCCTTAACTTTTACCCCCTTAACTACTACTAACTTATTCTATTTTTTCTTTGATCAGGTTTATCACTTCTTCCGTTTCAGGGAAGCGCATCGTTTGTGCTTTCGAGAATAAAACTTCGCCGTTCAAATAAACCTCGAATCTTCCGCCGCTGCTTTTTTTCAAGTCAGCGTTCAATCCCAATAGATCATTTATCTTTTCTGCCAGACCGGCAGCTCGATCGTAGTAGTTTCAAACAGTGCAATATTCGATAACAACCTTGTACATTTTCATGCCTCCCTGTTAAAGATGAATTCTCTCAAGATAGCTTTTATAAGCTTGCCTCATATCGTCAACCGTATCGCAGCCGAATTTATCACACAGCGCGTTCGCGATTACCGGAGCAACCACGGCTTCCGCAACCACCGAACAGGCGGGTACCGCTGTAACGTCGCTGCGCTCTTTATGCGCGTCGAAAGGTTTTTTTGTTTTAATATCAACGGAATGCAAAGGTCTCATTAACGTGGGAATGGGTTTCATAAAAATATGAAGAACAATATCCTCTCCGTTGCTCATTCCCCCTTCGATTCCCCCGGCATTATTCCGCTTCCGGTAAATCTTTTCGCCGTCGTAAAAAATTTCATCATGGAACCGTGAGCCGGGCAGTTCGGCGCCGCCGAAGCCGATCCCGACTTCCACTCCTTTTACCGCCTGAACAGACATTAATGCCCCGGCTAATCGACCGTCCAACTTTTTGTCCCAATGGACATGACTGCCCAGTCCCGGCGGAACATTGCGGATAATAATTTGGATGATCCCCCCGGCGGTGTCGCCCTGCTGTTTTATTTTTTTAATGAATTCAACCATGCGGACTTCGGCTTGTTTATCCAGACAGCGAACTGGCGACTTATCCGCTATTTCGTTAATTTCATCTGTTTTTAAAAGCGGTTCGATTTTTGCGGCGTCAGCTTTAACAGGTCCGATTTGCAGCACATGTGAATAAATCTTAATATCAAAAAAATTTAGCAACTGTTTACAGAATCCGCCTACCGCCACGCGCATCGCCGTCTCGCGCGCGCTCGAACGTTCCAGAACATTGCGCATATCATCGAAATTGTATTTTAACGCGCCCGGCAAGTCGGCATGCCCCGGACGCGGCTTTGTGATTTCCTTGCTCGGTTTGCCTTCTCCTTGCGCCATCACCTCATGCCAGTTCTCCCAGTCCTTGTTCCGAAGAACAAAACTTACCGGACTGCCGAGCGTTTTATTAAAGCGGACGCCCGAAAGGACTTCAATCCGGTCTTTTTCCATTTTCATGCGTGCGCCGCGACCGAATCCCTGCTGCCGGCGAAAGAGTTCATGATTAACCGCCTCAATATCAATCGGTAAATTCGCGGGCAGACCTTCGATAATACCCGCCAGCCCCGGTCCGTGCGACTCCCCGGCTGTTAAAAATCGAATCATTAAATTTTCCTTTACGATTATTGATTCTTTTTGATCAAAGTAAGCGTTTCTTTGACCACCTCTTTCAAGGGCTTGGAAGAAGAAAAACCTGCGGCGTGGAAATGTCCTCCCCCGCCAAACCGCCTGGCAATAGCGCCTACGTCAAATCCGTCTCTGGAGCGCAAACCTACCATGACCTCCTTTGAATTCTTTTCCACAAACATGACAAATACATTAGCCGAGGCGTCCCGCCGGATAATATCAATGACACCGTTAAGTTCTTCTGGACCCACCTTAAATTGTTTCAGTGTTTGCTCCTGAACTACCGCCCAATCCACACGATCAACCGATTGCAAATTGGAAAGGATGTGCCCCCAAAAACGCAACTGTTTTTTATTGCTGTATTCGTAAACCTGCCGATAAATCCAGGACGGGTCAATTCCCATTTTTGCCAGTTGCGCCGCCATATCGAGCGTAAAATAACTGGTGCCTTCAAACCGGAATCCGCCCGAATCGCTTAAAATTCCTGTGTATAGCGCAAGGGCAATTTCATAAGTTATTTCAATTTTTTGAGAATTAAAATACTCAAAAATAATTTCAGCCGTAGCCACCCGCTGCTGGTCGATGATCTTTAAATCCACTCCATGACAACCGTCGGGATGGTGATCGATACAGATTTTAAAAGCTTTACTGTTCATCACCGGTTCGTACAAGTAATCCATGCGCTCCAGCGAGCTGATATCCAAAATAATGATCACATCAGCCTCGGCAACTCGCTTCAGAGTTTCCGCCTTAGTCAAGCGATTGAGATATTCCCGGATTCGTAAAAAATCATAACGTTCAGGGAGTTCGCCGGGCACCGCCGCATCAACCGCTTTGTTTTCTCTTTTCAAATAATGATACATGGCTAACACAGACCCGAGCGCGTCGCCGTCGGTGTAAATATGGCTAACCAGAAAAAATCGTTGATTTGAATCGATCAATTTCCGCAATTGATTGAAAGCTTTATCGTTTTTCATCTTCTCCGTCGCAGTTATTATTATTACTCCGCATTTTTTAAATTTCAAACTCCGAACAAAATTGCCGGGAGACCGTCATTGGAAAATTTTGCTCAACCTTACCGAAGTAATTTGATCTTTTCGATCAGAGCATCCACCAATTCATCGGTTGTGGCATTGCCGCCCAGATCGGGCGTTAAATGTTTGCGTTCCGCCAAAAACAAGACCATGGCAGCCCGAATGCGGTCGGCTGCTTTGTTCTCGCCGATGTGCCGAAGCATCATATTTGCGGAATGAATCGTCGCTAATGGGTTGGCGATTCCCTTTCCGGCAATATCCGGAGCGCTGCCGTGAACCGATTCAAAGATCGCTATTTCCTCGCCAAGATTAGCGCCCGGGACAACGCCGAGACCTCCCACCAAACCGGCGGCAAGATCGGAAATGATGTCGCCGTAAAGATTTCCGAGAACCACAACATCGAACTGTTCGGGACGCATCACCATTTGCATGGCGCAATTATCGACAATAATCTCCTTGTATGTCACCTCGGGATAATTTTTTGCCACCTTGCGCACACTGTCCAAAAACAAACCGTCGCTTTTTTTCATGATATTGGCTTTATGCACGGCGTGAACCATTTTTCGCTCTCTTTTCATCGCCCATTCAAAAGCAGCCTTGGCAATGCGGGTGGAAGCGCGTTCAGTGATCACTTTTAAACTTTGAGCCACGCCGGGAGCAACTTCGTATTCCATGCCCGTGTACAAATCTTCGGTGTTTTCACGAAAAATCACCATGTCAACCGGACGGTGCTGAAAGGTGATTCCCAGCGCGGAACTCACAGGACGAACATTGGCGTAAAGATCGAGATTTTTTCTTAACAGGACATTAACCGATTGAAATCCGCCGCCAATGGGCGTTGTGAGCGGACCTTTTAAAGCGACCTTGTTTTTGCGGATGGATTCCAGAGTTTCCTCGGGAAGTGTTGTGTCATACTTCTGCAAAGCGCCGGCGCCGGCGTCCATAATTTCCCAGTCAATAACAATTCCCGCGGCAGCCAGAACTTTTCGCGCGGCGGAAGTGACCTCCGGACCGATCCCGTCTCCCGGAATCAAGGTTATTTGATAAACTTTTTCTTTATTTGACATTAATTTTCCTTTCAGGGATTTTATTTACAATGAATAAAACGATACCCAATATAGGCATAAAACGCGACCTCGGGTTATTTTTAATCCATTTGTATAAAGTTTATAAATGTATTTAAAAGTAAGGGAAGATTCAAAAAAATTTAATCATCTTTTTAAATCGCAAAAACAGGGAACCTTGAATTGGGCAATAAGTTAAATTGTTCTTTCGATGCGCGACGGACATCCTTACTTGACCGGCTTTTCGGGAACAGTTGTTGAAAAAATATCGGATATTCGGGATGTTTGTCCTGTAGATGGAATTCTCTTAAAAAAATTTTTCGGGAAGGATCGGAATGTTTTGTATATTTATTCACTATTTTTAACTAAAATTAGACTCTCTGTACAAAAATATTTATATTAAGCCCTGATTTGATTTAAACGACAGGAATGGCAATCCCAATGAAAGTAACAGAACATTTAGCAAAAGCAAAAGAGACGCTGATCAGTTTTGAAATCATTCCTCCCAAACGCGGCGGAGACATCCGCAGTTTACTAAAAGTTGTCGATGATATTTCAAGATTTAATCCGCCTTTTATCGATATTACCAGTCATGCCGCGGAAGTGACTTACGAAGAAACGCCTCAGGGAATTAAACGCAAAGTCAAGCGCAAACGACCCGGCACGCTCGGCATTTGCGCTTTGATTCAAAATAAATACAATATCGATGCCGTGCCCCACGTGCTTTGCAACGGCTTTACCCGTGAAGAAACGGAAGATTTTTTAATCGACCTGCAATACCTGCAGATCGAAAATGTTCTCGCTCTGCGCGGCGAAGATAACAGTTATCAAAAGCCCATTTTGCACGGACGCAGCGTGAACCATTACGCCATTGATCTTGTAAAGCAGATCAACGATATGAATAAAGGAAGGTATCTGGAAAAAGATCTGGCTGATGCGAAACCCTCCAATTTCTGCATCGGCGTTGCCGCCTATCCCGAAAAACACGTTTCGGCTCCCAATCTGGATTTCGATATCAAGCAGTTGAAAAACAAGATCGATGCCGGCGCCGATTACATTGTTACGCAGATGTTTTATGACAACCGGTTTTATTTCGATTTTGTGGAAAGATCTCATAAGCAGGGAATTACCGTGCCTATCATTCCCGGTCTTAAAATACTCACTACAAAAAAACAGGTCACCTCTATTCCGGCAAATTTTCACATTACGCTTCCTCCGGACCTTACCGATCGCGTGCTTGAGGTTAAAACCGACCAGGAAGTGTTGGAAATTGGAGTTGACTGGGCATACAAACAAGTAACCGAGCTTATCGAAAAAAAGGTGCCTGCCATCCACTTTTATATCATGCAAAACTCAAATCCCATCAAAATGCTGATGGAAAAACTCGGGTGGTAAGTTAAG
>JAJRSN010000367.1 GCA_024278715.1 Calditrichota bacterium | reverse complement strand
TTTTATCGTTTGACCGGAAAGGCTGTACAAATTGGTAGAAGTCCAGTCAAAGCGGAAATGCCGGCGCGTGGTGATGAATGCCAGCATGGCAATAATAGCCACCACAACGATAACCTGCAAAGTTACGTTGGAACCGTATTTCAGCGATCGCTTGGATACCGCCTTTTCTCTGTTTTTGTAAAAAACGAATCCGAAGTATCCCAGCCCGATTATTCCCAACAGCAATAATACCCAGTGATAAACCTGCCAGACCTGACTGATGGAATACCAGATAAGCGCGGCAAAAACGAACACGATTCCGACAATCCCGATGATATTATCTAACTTTTTCATTTTTTTCATGTCTCCGTTTATTTGTCTCCAACTAACCAAAGCCCGTTATCAGGCTCTCCATTTAACAGATTCAACCATCTTTAACGAGAAATAGAGTCCGATGAAACAGAACAAAAGGTAATAGGCAATGTGGCTGGTATCCACCACTCCCTGCGCAAAGTCTTCGAAATGGTTGATGATGGAGATGTAGCTAAGAACCGATTTTATTGTTGACGAAGCGAAATTTGCTCCCCAACCTACCACCCAAAGCAACAGCGAAAGTCCGAATCCTCCGATGGCTGCGATGATCTGGTTTTCGGTGGTTGTGGAGATAAACAAACCGACGGAAATAAAGGCGGAACCCAAAAAGAATAAGCCGATGTATCCCGAAAGAACCGGCAGAAATTCGGGATCGCCGTAGATGAACAGCAAAGACTGAAAAAACATGGTCGGGATTAACAGAACCACGTAAAACGCCACGCCCGCCAAAAATTTGCCCAGAACAATCTGGGTCGGCGTGATGGGCGTTGTGTAAAGTAATTCCACCGTGCCCAGACGTTTTTCTTCGGAATACAAACGCATGGTAATGGTCGGCAGGGTGAACAAAGAAATCAAAGCGATATTCCAGAAATAGGGTCGGATTAGCATCAGATTAACGTTGAATTTTTGCGGCGCCATTCCGTATTGCTGGGCGCGAATGGTATCCATAAAACTCGCTTCCACAAAACTGGAAAGATAAAGGTAAAAGAATACTCCCGTTAATGCCGTGAAAAGCGCCAAAATAACGTAGGCGATGGGAGAATAAAAAAACGATTTGAATTCTTTTTGAAATATGGCTAATGTCGCTCTCATTTTCAGGCAACCTCCTCTTTTGTAGTGAGATGCAGGAATATTTCCTCAAGAGTAAAGCGTTCGGTTGAAAGCTCCAATAAACCGAGCCCGTTGTTTACGACGGCTTTGGCTAAATCTTTTCGAATATCTTTCTCGCTTTCGACCACAACTTCACGAATCAAATCATCCTTCTTGGCGGCAAAATTTATTTTTTGAATATCCGAAATGGGTTGAAGCGCCTGTTTAATGGAATCTTCGTTTCCTTCTATCAACAGCGTAATGCGCTGCACGCCGCGAAGACGATTGGTCAGGTTTTCCACGGTATCTTCCGCGACCACCTTGCCTTCGTTAATAATGACCACACGTTCACAGGTTTGCTCGATTTCCGGCAGAATATGCGAAGAAAGGATTACCGTGTGGTCGCCTTTCAGATTTTTAATCAACTGACGGATTTCAATAATCTGCTTGGGGTCCAATCCCACGGTCGGCTCGTCCAGAATTACGATTTGCGGATTATTGATTAAACTCTGCGCCAGTCCCACACGCTGTTTAAAACCCTTGGAAAGTTTGCCGATAATGCGGTCGCGCACATCGCCGAGACTCGCTTTTTCCACCACGATATCGACTTCGGACTTGATTCGTTTTTTCTCGACCCCTTTAATTTTACTGACAAAGGTCAGATAGTCGTCCACTGTCATGTCAGTGTACAATGGCGGATTTTCGGGCAGGTAGCCGGTAATTTTGCGGATTTCCAGACTTTCATCGAAGATGTCGTATCCTCCAACTTTTGCCGATCCGCTTGTCGGAGGCATGTAGCAGGTTAAAATACGCATGGTTGTTGTTTTACCCGCCGCGTTAGGTCCTAATAATCCTAAGATTTCACCTTTGTTTACGTGAAAAGTGACGTCTGAAATGGCGCGCTTTTCACCATAGTAACGAGTTAATCCTTTGACGTCTATCAAGGTTCAATCCTCCTCTTTTGATCTCTCACCATTTCATTTTCTATCGCTAATGTTCGATTTTTCTTCCGGCGAATTATTTTCAACCTCCGGCAAAGCCTTTTTCTGTTCGGGATTTTCCCGCACAACGGTTTCTTCGGTTTCCGCTGCCTGAGGTTCATGAAAAACGATCTTGGTCTGTTCGATAAAATCGACGGCTTCGGTTTTTATTCGTTCTATCTCTTCATCAGTCGGAATGTGTTTGGCAAATTTGATCAAATCGCAAACCGTCAGAATATCCGTCAGCGTATCGAATAAGTCTTTTTGTTCAATTTGATCCGTCAAATCGCCAAGAATTTCCGCCGTTGTTTCTTCCATCGCCGAGATAAAATATCGATTTTCCAGATAGGTTCGGATAATTTCGGACAAACGGCTGAAAAATTCTTTATACTCGCGGTTTTCCAAAAAATCGCCCGCGTAAAGCTCCCGCAGCGCTTTTAACGCCACCTCATGGGCGGGCGGCGGCGGTGGCGGCGGAATAAACAGATAACCTTTTTCCTGTCTGCGCTTCCACAAACGGTAACCCCAAAAAACAAGACCGGCTGCCAATAAAACAATTCCGGCAATCATCAGCCAAAAACGATAATTAAAAGGAATTTCTGCGGGCGGTTTGATGTCTTTTAACTCTGGCGTTTTTTCGCCCTTCAACAAACTCTTTACGTAAATGTCGATAGCCGGTGCTTCAATAATTGCCGGCAATGTGGTCGTGTCAGACGTAAAATAGGCAACCGGATACGACGGAATGGTAAACTTGCCGGTATCGTAAACCGATATTACATAGTCGTAACGCTCGATAATATGGTCATCCTTTTCCACGGGTTTATGAAATTTGTAATCTTTGATTTCGAACGATCCCAGGTTTATTCCCTGCCCGGGCTGAACTACCCGCACATTTTTCTGCCGGTCGATGATAATGGAATACAAAATATGATCGCCCACGGTAATGACCGCCGTATCCACCTGCGCCTTTACCTCAATCAACGAAGACCGATCGGCAACAGCGTTTGTGTTAAAAACGAATAAAAAGCTCCACAATATCAGAACGATTGCAATTCCTTTTTTCATCATTTAATCCGCTGATCGTAAATTTTCACATTTTCAGCCTGCATCAGACGCTCCGCCAGTTCCTGATAGGCTTTTTGCTGCTTTTCCATAAGTAAATCCTGAGCCGCCTGATTTTTGACTTCATCGAAAGATTTTTGGCGAATCACCTTGCCATCTTTGTCTTTTTCCACATACTTCTCTTTATTTGCCTTGTAATAAAGCTCAATTTCTTCCGGTTCTATTTTTACCCTGGAAGCCAATTCCTGCTGCAACAACTTATTTGCCATCAATGATTTCTTCGCCTGAAAAACGCCTTCAATCACCTCTTTGTCTTTGTCCAAACCCTTGCGTTTTGCCGATTCGTAAAGCAGATCCTGCAGTATCAATTGCTGCAATAACTCTTTTTTATTTTCGCGATTCTGAAATTGATCTTGCAAATAAGGCGGCATTTTACCGATTTCAAAATCAAGATCGCCCTGCGTTATTTTGCGCGAACCGATTTCCGCCAAAACCGCTCCGGGACGACTTTTGTGCGCCTGAGAGGTATCCAGGGCGGCTTCGCTTTCCATTACGCGAACCGCATCCTGCGAACGCTCTAACCGCTCCAGACAGGCAACGATTTTTTTGCTCACATCATTTTGCAATTTGCTTTGCGGATAGAGATACTTGACTTTAAAATAGTACTCCAGCGCCTTTTCGTAATCGTTCAAGCGTTCAAAATAGATATTGCCGATGGTGTAATAGGTGTTTGCCTGCCGCCCGGCTTCCAAATTATAATCATTAATATATCGTAGATACTGATCCACCGCAGCCTGGTACAAGCCGTTGTTGTAATAAGCGTTTGCCAGTTGCAAACAGGCGTCTTCGCTAATTGCCGTTTGCTTTTTTTGATTGCTGCAAGCGGTTATTCCCAAAGTTACAATTACCAAACCAATTACTAATCGGCGCATAAGCTAATTTTACTCCCTGTAAAAATCACATTGCCAAACGCCTGGCGCGCATTTTAAAAAATTTATTTATCGGTTGCACATAGGATTGATCCGTAAAAATATTGATATGATCAATTCCGATGGATTGAAAGAGATTTTTTAAGCGTTGCTGCTGATCGGTCGCCTTTAAATGGAAATCATTGCGCACCTGCGCGCTGGTGGTGTCGATCACAATCGTTTCTCCGGTTTCGGCGTCTTCCAGCTCTATCATTCCGGCGTCAGGCAGGGCAACTTCCCGCGGATCGGTAATACTGATGGCGATGACATCGTGTTTTTTATTGGCGATTTGCAGCGACCGTTTAAAATCTTCCGCTAAAAAGTCGGAAATTAAAAACACAGTGCTTTTTCGTTTGATTACGCGGCTTAAAAATTCCAGAGCTTCGTTGATATTGGTAGTGGCTTCGCGGGGCTTGTAAAAAAGAATTTCACGAATAACGCGTAAAACATGCGTTTTACCTTTTCGCGGTGGAATGAATTTTTCGATTTGATCTGAAAAAATGATCAAGCCGACTTTATCGTTATTCTTGATTGCCGAAAAAGCCAGCACCGCGGAAAGCTCCGCCGCCACTTCGCGCTTAAATTGAGTCGCCGTTCCAAAATTACCGCTGGAGCTCACATCCACCAAAAGCATTACCGTCAGCTCGCGTTCTTCTTCGAAAATCTTGATGTAAGGATGCCCCATCCGCGCCGAAACGTTCCAGTCGATCAGGCGCACATCATCGCCGGGTTGATATTCGCGCACTTCGGCAAATTCCATTCCACGCCCTTTGAAAACCGAATGATATTCTCCGGAAAACACCTCGTTAACAACATTGCGGGTGGAAATTTCAATTTGTTTTACTTTTTTTAACAGATCACGGGGTATCGGCTCTTCTCTTCCGGTACTCATCATTTGTCTGGTGCTGCGTTCCAATTCACGCAAATGACGAAAATACCAGACAAGAGCTCCGACAATCAATAACAAACCAAATCCTGCTGCGATTAAAACGATCAGATTCATCCTATGTTTGTTACCTTCCGAATTCTTCTCGATTTCTATTGCTCGGAATTATCACGGAACTTCCACACGATTAAGGACTTTGCGAATCACGTCTTCCGTGGTCAATTCTTCGGCTTCGGCTTCGTAAGATAAAATAACCCGGTGACGCAACACATCCATGCCGATCGCCCGGACATCCTCGGGGGTCACGTATCCGCGCGCCCTTAAAAAGGCATGAGCCTTGGCAGCCTGAGTCAAATAGATCGACGCTCTGGGACTTGCTCCGTAAGTTACCAGTCCTTTTAATTCATCCAGTCCGTAATCTTCCGGATTACGCGTGGCAAACACAATGTCAACCACATAGCGCTCAATCTTTTCATCCACATAAACTTCTTTAACCACATCGCGGGCGCGAATCAATTCCTGAGGACTGATAACCGCGTCGGGCTGCGTCACCTCTTTTCGGGTCTGGCGGCGGATGATTTCCAGTTCTTCATCTTTGGACGGATAGCCCACGCTCAATTTAAGCATAAAACGATCCACCTGGGCTTCCGGTAAGGGGTAGGTTCCTTCCTGCTCAATGGGATTTTGAGTAGCCAGAACCAGAAACGGGTCTTCAAGAAAAAACGTGTTTTCGCCGATAGTCACCTGCCGTTCTTGCATGGCTTCTAACAGGGCGCTTTGCACCTTAGCCGGCGAACGGTTGATCTCATCGGCTAAAATCAAATTGCTGAAAATAGGACCTTTTTTAGTGGTAAATTGACCGTCTTTTTGATTGTAAATAAGGGTACCGATTAAATCGGCGGGAAGTAAATCGGGTGTAAACTGGATACGTTGAAATTTTGTTTGGATAGTTTGGGAAAGGGTTTTTACGGTTAATGTTTTAGCCAAACCGGGGACGCCTTCCAATAAAATGTGACCGTTCGACAAAAGCCCGATTAAAAGCCGCTCTATCATGTAGGCTTGCCCTACAATTACTTTGCTAACTTCATTAATAATTTTCTCAACAAAGGCGCTCTCCTGAGCAATTTTTTCATTAATCGCCTTAATGTCGGGATGCATCGTTCCTCCTATTTTAATTAGCGCTTTCGAATGCCATGGTATCGTTATGTATAAAACTTTAACTCAAAGAACATTTTCGCTGCGAAAATATTACCGGTTCAAATTATTCCTTTTATTCATTTCTTGCAGAAGAAGTTCCACTGTGTCGATAAAAAAATGTAATTCCGTTTCGTTGACCGGTTCGCCGGCAAATTTCACCAGCTCTGCACGCTGATAAAACTGTTCTAATTTGGTCAGAACTTCCTGTGGGATTGAAGCTTTCTCCAGAACAATTTTTATTTCGAAAAACTCGGCTCCCGCCGGAAGATCAAACCGCTTTCGTAAATATTGTTTGGTGATATCCAACAGCTCGTTAAACTTTTTCTCCGGAATGCCGTTGTCCGCTCGAATATTCTGTTTAACGGTTTGTAAAAATTCTTCTTCAACGGTTTGTTGGGGCTCTTCCTGAACTTCCTGTTTCTTTTTTTGCTGAAAATAGCGGATAATCGAATAGATCACCGTAACAATAAAAAGAAGCGCCAGGAAGATGACGAGCATTTTCCCCCAGCTCATCCCCTCCCCCGGACGAGAAGTTGGTTCGGTAATCTTAACGCCGATGCGCTGTGACATCAATTTCCCGGTTTGATTCAGAACCGCATCCTGATATTTAATGTTGATGCCGTCAATGTAAGCCATGCCCATTTCCAGAGGAGTGAAATAGAAGGTAATCTTTTTTAACGAATGGGGTTGATTGTTGTCGTCCAGATAAAAGCGGTTGGACGAACCGCTGCCCCGCAATTTTAAATTTGTCAAAACCGGATTGCTGATCTCCAGAATACGATAACGATTTAATTTACCAACCCATGACAATTCCACCTGATAAACAACCTCGTCGTTCAGAGGAACAGGTTCTTTTTCCAGGTAGGTCCTCAGTTGAATTTCGCTATTCAAAGAATCGGTTTGCGTATTTTGGGCAAACCCGATCCCCGCGAGTAAGAAAAGCATTAAACTAAAATAAATCGATGTTTTCATGGTCCGAGCGATTCTCGTTTTTTTAAACAAGGAAAATATAACTTCCGTTGTGTTGAAAAGTTTCAATACAGACTTGAAAAAATTAAAAAGCGGTGAAACTTCACCGCTGCGATATTTATTTTAAATTTATTTTGAAGCGGAATCGGCTTTTAAATCTTTTAAGAAAGGTAATTGATTTAAATCCTTGCCCATGGTTTTAATTTCATACTCGGCGTCATCGGCTAACTCGTGGTCGGGATATTTGTCAATAAATTCCTGATAGTATTTTTTGGCTTCGTCGTACTTTTTCAGGTCATTGGCGTTAATAAAACCAAGCATAAAAAGCGATTCGGCGGCGCGCTTACCTTCGGGATAATATTCGATTATTTTCTTGAAGTAATCCATTGCCTGGGAGTAGTTTTCTTTGCTGTATGCCTCTTTCGCCTTTTCGTAATATTCTTCTTCGGACAGTTTTGAAGAACAAGACAACGCCAAAAGGGTAATTAAGGTTAGTATTAAAACTGCACTTTTTCTGAACATAACCACACTCTCCTCCAACTTAATTCTCTTAGACAGGGTATTAACAAATTTTAGTAATTTAAAGGATGTTAAAATTTAAATCAAATTGTTATTATTACACCTTCTACAAAGATTATTACAATCTCATTTCATTTTCATATTTGCATTACTTCCCGCCTCTGTTTTAATGTATGTCGAAGAACAAACAAGCTATTCCCGCCGCCGGGATCTATTAATATCCGCAGCTTCCGCCGGACTTTAACGGAAAGACCTGCCTTCAATAAATACCCGGTAAACGAAAAGAAGATTTGAACGTATGAAAGATAAAAAAGTTCTCTTTATTCAATGAAAATTGTTTTAATCTTTATCGATACGCATAAACAGCGGGCAGAACAAGAAAGAATTCGGACAATATTAAAATGTTTTCTTTTCCGACAAAATTTGCTTTATACTTTTTTTTAAAAAAGAGGCGCCTGTTTTTCATCGGCGCCTCTTCGAATTTAATTTTAATTTTCCGCGCCCTGCAGATGGGAAAGGATTAATCTCTTTGCTTCAGGAGTAAGTCTCGCTCTTTTTTCATGCTTCGCTAAAACATCCTGCCATTGTTCTGCATCACGGCTTATCGGATCGGGAAGCCGATGGCATGAAGCGCATTTGGAACGAAATAATCTTTCACCTTCCGAAAGAGGACGACTGTTGATTTGAGTGGTGCAGCCGATCAAAAAAAGCGCCATAACCACAAAACCAAAAATAATCGCTTTTCTCATAACCCGATTCCCATCAAAAAGCGAACCCGGACGTTATCGGAATGTTTGGTCACTCCAAAAGCCGCGCCTATTGTGTACCACCAGTTTCCCGTGGCAAACGAAACCGTGGGACCGACATAACTCCCGATTTCCGTCTCATCGCCCTCGAATTCCATTCGGGATGTTGTTTCCAGCCCGGCAATAAATTTTGGCGAAAACTCGTAGGAAACGCCCATATCAAAACCAAGTTCATGACTTTTTCCCGGCGCAAAATGGTATTCATAAACGGGATTCATCGCCAGATTTACGGCATTGATCTGCTTCCCGAGTATGAGTTTCGCCTCTATTTTATTGGGATCGGAAAAATCCAATTTGCGGTCGTATTCCAGATAAAGCAACGGGTCCAAAATGTATTTGCCTGTTTCGCCAAAACGATAGCGTGTGCGAAACTTAACGGCATCCCAGCGGAATGCCTCGTCTTCGTTCTGGCTGAAAATCTGATAAACCGAAAAATCCCAGCGATCGCTTAATCCCTGTTCAACTTCAATCCGATATTCCCAGCTATCTTTGCCGGAAATTTTGGTGGTTTGGTAAAACTCCAGCTCGGTTGCGCCCGCCGGCAGGGTCATATACTGATAAGTCCAGACAAAGTGTCGGCGATCGGCGTGACTGTTCGAGAAGAACAGGGAAATGAATAGAACTGAAACGATAAGAATATTGCGCATCGTACCTCCTGATTGGTTTGGCATATTACCATAATTTATGTTTTATTATAATGCTCAAAGTTATACATATATAACTTTATTGTCAAATCTTCTTTAATAATTAGAATAGATCTGATCTCAACTTCGGAATCCTGAATTAAGAATCGGCATTTGTCGGGTTTCCGTTTTCAAATTCTGGCATCTTTAAAGTGATAAGAGTTGTCAAATTTGAATTAATTCAGCCGGATTCTCTCTTTTCTCAATCAGGATGCAGTACGCTAAATTGAGTTTCGAGCCGCCGGATTTCCGGAAAGGCTTCTTGTGAAAATTATCTGAAATGAAAAATTCGCGCTTAAATTTTCTCAAAAATAATAAAATTCCTTTTTCCCTCTTCTTCTAAATTGCTTAATTATCAACAAAATCCCGATTGGCATTCTTTTTGTAATCTATATTTTAAAATGTAGGTTTATCAATTTTCAAATTAGACGTAAGGGGATAATTCAAAATGAATCATCCTGTTGATTACTACGAACCGGTTCTGACAATCGGAACAGTTGCCAAGAAAATAGACGTTTCCGTACAGACGATTCGTCTTTATGAGCAGGAAGGATTGGTTCTTCCTTTTAAAACAAATTCCGGACGCCGCATGTACAGCATGCACGATCTCGATCGCTTGTTTTGCATTCGGAAAATGATTGCCGAAGACAGAATGAATCTGCAGGGAATTAAACGGATCCTTTCTTTTGTGCCCTGCTGGGAATTCAAAGGCGGATTGGACAAGGATTGTCTGAACTGCCCGGCGTACTACGAAGCCGAAGGACCATGCTGGAGCTTAAAAAACATAGGCGAAAAATGTATTTTAGAAGATTGTCGCGCCTGCGAGGTTTATCGTCTGGATTTTCATTGTGACAAATTAAAAAAGATCATTTTCGGGCACGAGCGTCCGCAAAATGAGAAAAAAGATAAAAATCAAACAGAACAGTAGGAGGACTCGAATGAAGCGGCTCTTAATCCTGGGCGGCGGCAC
>JAJRSN010000366.1 GCA_024278715.1 Calditrichota bacterium | reverse complement strand
GATGAGGCTATAAAAGTTCTGGAAGATACGGAGTGACAAAGACGTGATGAGTGATACGTGATAAGTGACAGATTAACAAGTAACAAGTTTAGTTGTTTAGTTGTTTAGAATAAATTCCGTAGGAATTAAACGACAGTAGCCCAGTAATTTATTGCTGGGAACAAAGACGCCTCCCCCCTTTTTCTCAGCCCTTTAGGGCAAAGGTGAAAAAGTTACGAGTTACAAGTTGAAATTTGGCTGATGGAGAAAATAATAAATCCGAAATTCGAATGCCGAAATCCGAAACAAATTCGAATGACCTAATGACAAAACGTAACGCGTGATGCGTAATGCGTGATGAGTTACAAGTAACGAGTGACTGTCATTTCGATGAGCGAAGCGAAGAGAAATCTTTTGGTTCTATTTGAGTAAACAGATTTCTCTCCCGCATTTGCGGGATCGAAATGGCATAAAACGTTTAATTTTTAATTCCGTAAGAATTGAAAGAGAGTAGCCCAGTAATTTATTGCTGGGAATAAATGACCTCCCCCCTTTCTCTGCCCTTCAGGGCAAGGGTGAAAAAACGCTACGTGTGACGCGTTATGAGTAACGAGTAACGAGTAACAAGTGACAAAGTAAATTTAGGGGGAAAATCGTAAATCCGAAATTAAATTTAAAAGTTAGAATTTTAGCTCCTTTTTAATGACATTTGAATAAATGTCGATAATCATTATACGCATCACGTCGCTAATTCGTTAAGCGTTAAGGGTATAAGCGTTATCCGTACCTCTCCGACTCACTTATCACGACAGGTTGTGGTCATGGCTTTCTGCATTCTGCTTTCTGATAGCTTTTTTTATTTTTTATTTTGTCTTTTGTATTCTTTGTAACGCATCACGCACTCATTGTTTTGCCTTCCTATTGAACAATTGGTTCTAAATCCTTAATTTGTCCACTGATTACATGAAAAATGAGATGACCCGATGATTCTTAAGCCCAGAATTACTTTGGATGAATTAATAAATCGTTTAGGTTCGGATCAGGAATTTCAAAAAAATCTTACCAAATGGTTAACCATTAATGAGCGGCAGCCGGTTTATGCCGATTTCCCCCAGGGGCTTGATGAGCGATTGATAGAAGCGCTCGGTAAAAAGGGAATTAACAGACTTTATTCGCATCAAGCCGAAGCCTACCGCGAGGTGATGGACGGAAAAAACGTGGTTGTTGTAACTCCCACCGCTTCCGGTAAAACTTTGAGTTACAATTTACCCGTTTTTCAGACTTTGTTAATGAATCCCGAAAGCAGGGCTCTTTATTTATTCCCCACAAAGGCGCTTTCTCAGGATCAGGTAAAAGAAGCGCAGGACTTGATTAAACTTTTAAACGTTAACATTAAATCTTTTACTTTTGACGGAGACACTCCCGTAGATATTCGCCGCACCATTCGAACGGCGGGTCACATTGTTGTCACAAATCCCGACATGTTGCATCAGGGAATACTACCGCACCATACCTTGTGGATCAAATTATTTGAAAATCTGAGATTTGTTGTTCTGGATGAAATTCACGCCTATCGCGGTGTTTTCGGCAGCCATTTGTCAAATTTACTTCGGCGTTTAAAGCGTATCTGCGCTTTTTACGGAAGCAAACCTCAGTTTATCTGTTCAAGCGCAACCATTGCCAATCCCCGTGAACTGGCGGAAGAACTAATCGAAGAGCCCATTTCTTTGATCGAAAAAAACGGCGCACCGCGCGGACAAAAGCACTTTTTGTTTTATAATCCGCCTGTGGTAAATCGGGAATTGGGTTTGCGCAGGTCGGTTGTGAACGAGGTAAGGAAGATTGTGCGAAAGCTGCTGCCCACCGGGGCTCAGATGATTGTTTTTGCGCGCAGCAGGTTGCGGGTGGAAATTTTGCTAACCTATCTGCGTGATGTGGCTAAACAGCTTAAAATCGATATTAAAAAAATTCGCGGTTATCGGGGCGGGTACCTTCCACGTCTGAGAAGGGAAATTGAGAACGGGTTAAAAGACGGAAGCATTCAGGTTGTGGTCAGCACCAATGCTTTGGAATTAGGCATTGATATAGGGCAGTTGGATATCAGCATTTTAGCCGGATATCCTGGTTCAATCGCCAGCACTTGGCAACAGGCGGGCAGAGCGGGAAGAAGGCAGGGCACATCGTTGACCATACTTGTGGCGACCAGCTCGCCCTTGGATCAATACATTATCGAACATCCCGAATACTTTGTGGAGAGAAATCCGGAAACCGCGCAGATCGATCCTGACAATTTGTTTATTCTTATGAGTCATTTAAAATGCGCCGCCTTTGAACTGCCTTTTGAAGAAGGCGAAAAATTCACAACCGATATTACCGGAGAGCTGCTGGATTTTTTAGTCGAAGAAAATATTCTGCGCAGAACCGACGGCAAGTATTTCTGGATGCGGGAAATTTATCCCGCTGAAGAGATCAGTTTGCGCAACAGCAGTTCGGAAAATGTGGTAATTATCGATACCAGCGATAATAACAGGGTATTGGGCGAAGTCGATCTCTTTTCCGCTCCGGAGCTGATTCACAAAGACGCGATTTATATCCATGAAGGGGTTCAGTTCCATGTCGATGAACTGGATTGGGATGAGAAAAAAGCGTATGTTCACAAAGTAAAAGTAAATCATTATACCGACGCCGTTACCAAAACAAACATTAAAGTTCTGGATATTTTAGAGGAAGAGCGGGAAAAAGGTTATCAAAAAGTTTACGGAGAATTAGCCGTCAGTCGCGTAACCACCGGATACAAAAAGATCAAATTCAACACCCATGAAAATATCGGCATGGGAAGGGTTCACCTGCCGGAAATGGAAATGCAGACAACGGCTTTATGGTGGGAGTTCACGGATCAAATTTTTTCCGACCCATATTTTCAGGAATCGGTAATCGGAGAGGGGTTAAAGGGTATCAGTTACACGCTGAACAATTTAATTCCCCTGTACATCATGTGCGATGTTACCGACATTTCGGTAGTGCCGATGGTCAGGGCGCCCTTTAGCCATAAACCCACTATTTACGTTTACGATAAATATCAGGGAGGGATGGGGTTAAGTAAAAAAGTATTTGAACTTGACCGCATTGTTTTGAAAGCGGTTAAAGAACATATCGAAAAATGTCCCTGTTCTCACGGGTGTCCCAGTTGTACGGGACCGACGCTCGAAAACACGCTTTTCGGAAAAGAGAGCGCGTTAAAAATTTTACAACAACTGGAGTTGTAAAAGCCGATGGATATTCAAAAAAAGTTAGAGTATTATCGGACAACAACCGTAAAAAAAAAGCAGCCTGAAACGGACGACAAAAAGCTTTTGGCTCCGGTAAAAGCAATTCGGGAACACTTTAACGGAGAAATTCTTTTTCCGTCCGTAGCTCCGATTATTAAAATTGTCAGAACCTTGCCAGGCGACCATTCGAATAAAACGATTTCGCTCAAACGGCTTTCAAGGATGAAATTGCAGGAATCCGTTGAGCCCAGACAGTGTTTGTTCTTTGATCTGGAAACCACCGGTTTGAGCGGGGGAGCGGGTACCTATCCGTTTTTAATGGGCTTTGGTTTTTTCGAGGATGATCGGTTTAAGATTGTTCAATACTTTTTGCCGGATTTCGGCAGGGATTATTATGTATTTCGGGAAATTAAGCAGCTGGCAGAGGGCAGGTCGTATCTCGTTTCTTACAACGGTAAAAGCTACGATTTGCCGCTCTTAAAATCACGCTCGATTTTAAACAGAACCGAACTGAATTGGGAGCGATTAATCCATATCGATTTGTTGCATCTTTGTCGCCGTGTCTGGAAAAACAGCCAGGACAGTTGCGATTTGGGAAGCGTTGAAAGGTATCGGTTAGGCATAAACAGAGAACACGATATTCCGGGGGGATTAATTCCGCAGGCATATTTGCGATTCATTAGCACAGGCGTTATTCACGAGATGATTCGCACCATTGAACACAATTATCAGGATATTCTTTCTTTGCAAAAACTGCTGCTTAAGTTGGCAGAGATCGAAGAAAATCCCCGCGCTTCGGAAGACGGCAATGCTTATTTACGCCTTGGAAAACTTGCTTTCGAAATCCAGGATTTGGAATATTTTGAGTCGATTGAACAGTTGTACACTCAATTAAACGGTGGTTCTTCGGCTCAATTAAAATTCTTAAAAAGTTTGTTACATAAAAAGAGGGGGGAGTGGGAAAGAGCCGTTACTTTATGGGAAGAACTTATTGAACACCGCGATTTTATGTTCCCTGTTTTAGAAGAACTGGCTAAGTACCACGAACATTTGGCTCAAGATTATCGTCGGGCGTTGGAGTACACCGAAAGAGCGTTGAAGCATTTGGGAACTTTGCAGCAACTAAATCCTTATTCTGTTGACGAGACGCGGAAATCCGCGTTTGCGCACCGTTCTCAACGCCTGCGTGCCAAATTATCTTGACAATGTTTCTGAACAACTATTATATTTAATATAGGCTGTTACTTTTAATTTGGAGGAACCCATGCGATATCAAAGTTTGGGAGAAATGTTTTTTGATAAGCGCCAATCCATGCCTGATAAGGTTGGCTACATGTTCAAAGAAGGAGGCAAATGGAGGAATGTCACCTTTAAAGAGGCTGTGGACTGGGCAGAAAGAATAAGTGCGGGTTTTGCCTCACTTGGTGTCAAAAAAGGAGACAGAATCGCCCTGATTTCCCCTAATCGAATTGAATGGGCGTTATGCGATTACGCCGCCATGGCACTGGGGGCGTTACTGGTTCCGATTTATCCTTCTTTATTGAGCGAACAGATAGGTTACATCCTGAACGATTCGGAAGCCAAAATTTTAATCATTGCCGATGAGCTTCAGCTTCAAAAAGTAGATGAAATCCGATCCGGGCTGAATCTTATCAAAGGATTTTTTGTTTTTGATCCGCCGGAAAAACTCGAAGAACCGTGGCAAAAATTTGACGCGCTTACGGATAAAGGCAAGGCGTTTCTTGAAGAAAATCCGAACTATGTGACCGACGAGATAAAAAAGGTAAAACCATGCGACTGGGCGACAATCATTTACACTTCCGGCACCACGGGCGAGCCTAAAGGCGCAGTATTAACGCACGGCAATTTTTTGAGCAATGTCGAAGGTTCCCTGAGCATTCTGGACGTTTATTCCGAAGATCAATTTTTGTCATTCCTGCCCTTAAGCCATGTATTCGAAAGGATGGCGGGGCATTTTCTTAGCAATTATCAGGGTTCTGCGGTAGCTTATGCCGAAAGTATTGACACCGTTCCCGAAAACATGCTGGAAATACGTCCCACGATAATGATTTCGGTTCCGAGATTGTACGAAAAAATTTACTCGCGGGTGATGGAAAGCGTGGAGATGGGATCGCCCGTCAAGCGCAAAATATTTTACTGGGCTGTGGGCGTGGGTAAAAAATACGTAAATCGTATTATGAAAAAGCAGCAAATTCCTTTACCTTTATCCGTGCAATATAAGCTAGCGAGCAAACTTGTTTTCCACAAAATGCAGGATCGGTTTGGCGGCAGAATCCGATTTTTTGTCAGCGGCGGAGCGCCGCTTTCCGCTGAAATCGCTGAATTTTTTACAGCCGCCGGATTAATTATTTTGGAAGGATATGGTCTTACCGAAACCTCTCCGGTTATTTCCGTGAATTTACTGGAAAATTTTAAATTCGGAACCGTTGGACCTCCGATTCCCAATGTTGAAGTAAAAATCGCCGACGACGGTGAAATTCTTACACGCGGACCTCACATAATGGTCGGTTATTTTAAGAAGGAAGCGGAAACAAAAGAGTGCATCGACGAAGAAGGCTGGTTTCACACCGGAGACATCGGACTTTTGGACGAAGACGGATTTTTAAAGATAACGGATCGCAAGAAAAACATTATCGTCACCTCGGGCGGTAAAAATATTGCGCCACAGCCCATCGAAAACGCCCTGGCTACAACGCAGTACATCGAACAGGCGGTAGTAATCGGCGATAAACGCAAGTATTGCACGGCGATTATTGTTCCCGCCTTTGAATCCGTCAAAAACTGGGCGGCAGAGCAGGGCAAAACAATTGATTCTTACGGCGATATGATAAAACTAAACGGGCTGAAAGAATTGATCCGCAAAGAAATTGACAAGGTTAACGCGGGTTTGGCGCGCTACGAAACGATTAAGGATTTTATTTTTGCCCGCGAACCGTTTTCCATCGAAAGCGGAGAATTGACGCCTTCTTTAAAAGTTAAGCGTCGCGTTGTTGAAGATGAATACCGTGATGAGATCGAAGAGATGTACAAGCTTTAATTCAGGGTAAGATGGGAACAATCAGGCGACATCCTCCGGTTCAACTTTTTGCGGCGGTTACTTTTAATCCCGTAATTGAACCGGAGGATGTTCTCAAAGAGCTGGAAGCGCATTTCGGTCCTGTTGAGGAGAAATCAAGGAAATTTGAATTTGACGCTTTTACGGATTATTATGCCGAGGAGATGGGCGTTCATTTACAAAAACAATTTATTACCTTTCGGGAATTGATCGTTCCCGAAAAATTACCCGGGATCAAACATTTGACCAATCAAATAGAATTACGAATTTCCGGAAGCGAAAAACGTAAAGTTAATATTGATCCCGGATATGTGTCGTTATCGAAAGTAGTTCTGGCGACGACCAAAGATTATTCGCACCGTATGTATTTGGGAGAAGGGATTTTTGGCGATCTGCATCTGGTGTTTACAAACAAATCGTTTCAAATTCAACCATGGACCTATCCCGACTACAAACAACCGTGGGTAATAGCTTTTTTTAACCGTTTGCGCGACACGTATCGTCAAAAGCTGGGCGAGTATTTTCAGGATTAGTCTAAAAAAATCAAAGGATAATGCGGAATATGGTTGACATATTGCTTTTAATCGTCATAAGTTATTTGCTTGGTTCGTTTCCGACAGCGATTATTGCCGGAAAGATTTTGAAAAATATCGATATTCGCGAGCACGGAAGCGGGAACGCCGGAGCCACCAACGTTTTCAGAGTATTGGGCTGGAAGGCTGCGCTTGTGGTTCTTTTAATCGATATGATCAAAGGCTTTGTCCCCGTGTTTTTTATCGCGCCCGCTTTTCAACCAAATCCGGATGTATTGATTTACTTCCAGTTAACCGCGGCGATTACCGCCATTTTGGGACATATATTTACAATATTCGCAGGATTTAAAGGAGGCAAAGGCGTCGGCACTTCTGCCGGAGCTTTTTTAGGATTGGCGCCGGTTCCGCTGCTTCTTGCATTATTGAGTTTTATTATTATCGTGGCAATCACGCGCTATGTGTCATTAGGATCTTTGACCGCTTCGTTAATTTTTATTTTAGCTTTGCTGGGGCAGCGCTTTGTTTTTGCGCAGAATGTTTCTCCGATGCTCATTTATTTAAGTCTGGCGATTGTGGCATTGATCTGGTTTGCGCATCGGAGCAATATTAAAAGATTGCTTCAGGGGAATGAAAATCGTCTTGAATTCAAAAAATCCGGTTAAAAGAGGGGATTAATAATGCGGATTGGAATGATCGGCGCGGGAAGCTGGGGAACCGCTTTGGCGCTTGTTTTACATGATAACGGACACGAAGTTCGTTGCTGGACAATCGATGAGCAAAGTCTGGAAGATATTCGATTGTATCATGAAAATAAACGTTATCTTCCCGGAATAAAGATTCCGCAAGATATCGTCTTTACTTCCGATTTACGTGTAATTGTCGAAGATCCGGAAATTATTGTGAATGCGGTTCCTTCGCAGGTCGCCCGTTCGGCTTTAAGTCTTGTGCGGGAAATTTTCGACGACAAGGATCAGATATGGGTTTCTGTGGCTGAGGGAATCGAGAACAAGACCTATCTTCGGATTTCTCAGGTAATTCACGAGGTAATGGACGTTCCTTACGAGCGCATAGGCGTTCTTTCGGGACCCAGCCATGCCGAAGAAGTAGCCCGAAAAATCCCCACTGCCATCGTCTCGGCTTCACAGGATATCAATACCGCCCGTGAAATCCAGAAAGTTTTTATGACCCATTATTTACGAATTTATGCCAATGACGACATTCTTGGGGTTGAGCTTGGCGGCGCGCTTAAGAATATTATTGCTTTAGCAGCCGGAATTTGCGACGGCGCCGGGTACGGGGATAATACCAAAGCCGCTTTGATGACCCGCGGTCTGGTGGAAATAAGCCGCCTGGGCGCGGAAATGGGAGCGCGCAGTACTACCTTTGCGGGTTTAAGCGGCATGGGCGATTTAATTGTTACCTGCATGAGCCGACATTCGCGTAACCGCTATGTTGGGGAACAGATAGGTAAGGGACGTTCGTTAAAAGAGGTGTTGGATGAGATGGTAATGGTGGCTGAGGGCGTCCGCACAACGGAATCCGCTTATGAGCTGTCAAAAATGAAAAATGTGGAAATGCCCATTACCGAACAAATTTACAAGGTGCTTTTTAAGGGTAAATCGGCGTCTCAAGCAATGATGGATTTAATGACGCGCGCCTCTAAAATCGAGGATTGGGGAGCATGATTAAAAATCGGAAATTACAGGTTAATTTTACAATAAATGATTTCCCTTTAAGAAAAGGAGAGCAAAATGATTAAGTCCATTTTATTGCCACTAGACGGCTCGCCTTACACGGAATCCATTCTGAGTTACGGAGAGTATTTTTACGAAAAATTCGGAGCAATTTTAAGATTACTTTCGGTTGTGGATATTCGGCTGTTTGACTGGAGCGTGGCGACAAGCGCCGACAGTTTTGTCCCTATTTTGCCGTCCACTGAATTTCAAGAAGAATCGCAGCGGATTCAGGACGAAAAAGCAAATAAAGTTATAGAAAAGGCTTCGGAAATTTTGAATAACAAAAAGGTGACCTTTGAGGTGATTAAGATTTCCGGAATACCGGTGGATGAGATTTGTCAGTACGCAAAAACAACTGATCTGGTCATTATGGGTATTCGCGGCGAGTACGAGCGCTGGAGCGGCAAACTTCTGGGAGCCACCGCCGAAGCTGTTACCCGGCAAATCGCAAAGCCGGTGATGCTGGTCGATAAAACCTTTGATGAAGTGGAGCGTATTCACTGCGGTTACGACGGAAGTATTACGGCGAACCATGCCTTACAGATGGCTGCTTTTTTTGCCAAATCCCTTGATTTGCCCCTGCAGGTCATCGCCGTGTTCGATTCCGAAGAAGAGCGCAAGGCGGTGCTTAAAGAAGCCGAACAATACCTGATTCCGTATCAGATTCAATTTCAGTTGCGCCACGAAACCGGTCGTGTTGAAGAGGTGTTGATCAGCGTCCAGAATAACGCCCCTGTGCCTTCATTAATGGTTATCGGCGGCTACGGGCAGTCGCGGTTAAAAGAGGCTATTTTAGGCAGCACAACGGTTAATGTAATGCGCAAGGCAGCCAAACCCATTTTACTGGTCAAATAAATCAATTGAGAGCCTGTTTATTTCAGCCAAAACGCGCGTTGCAACGTGTAAAACAACGCATTAATACATTTAATTTTCATTCCCTTCTTTCAAATATTCCTGCGGGGTTACGGCACGCGCCTTCGTTTTACGTTTCGGCACAGGTCGTGTTTCCGGTATTCTTTCCGATGCAACCAAATAATGTTTCATCTTTCCAAAAGAGCAACCATTTTTTTAACTTAACGTAATTGAACTGTTTTCGATTTTCTTTGAAAAAACGGAGGATTAACGTTCTAAAGGAGAAGTAATGCGGAATTGGAATTACTTTCAAATTTTGTGTTTCTTTTGGGCGTTCGTGGGAATCGCTTCCCGCATTGTGATGATTTTTCTGGGCAAAAAGTGGGTAAGGTGGGAATTGGAGAGCGCCTACGGAAAAGAGAAACCTGTCTGGCTGTATGCAGCAGGGGCGTTTGCCGTAATCATTATCGGTTACAGTTGGTTTATGGTGTTTACCACGGAAATTAAGTATAGCTGGATTATTACGGCTTTGGTCTCGCTGACGATAATTAAGGTTTACATGCTTATCTTTCAATATGATAAATTTCGTAAATTTGCGGTAAATATTCTTAACGACAAAAAGAAGATGCTGCAGCTAAATATTCTGGTAATCCTGTTTTCGCTCGTGTTTATTTCCATGGGAGTTTTTCTCTATTAGAACCCTCGCGCACCGAAAAAGAAACTTTTTCTGATTTCAGTGGGGAAGGGGAATGGCTATTCCGAATATCGTAAAGTTTTCTGCAACAAAGATAAAGTTTTTCGTAAATATGAAAAACGAATTTTTTGACAGAGGAAAACAAAAGGATTATTATCATGAAAAAAGCTGCCGCAATTCTTGCGATATTTATGATCGGTTCTCTGTTTATCTATCCGGTTTTTGCGCAGGATACTCAGAGCAATCCGATTTTGAACATTGAGCCCGAAGTGAATTTCATTTCCGCCGCTCCGGTTATTGACGGCGTATTGGATGATTCTCTTCAAAATCTACCGGCGCGAATGTTCCGTTTTACCTATCGATCTAATCCTAAAAACTCGCTGGCTGAAGTATCGTATCGTCTGGCTTACGGTTCGGATTTTTTTTACCTGTTTATTGAAGCGCAAACGGATTCTTTTGTTTGCCGCGACCGCGGATATCAGAACGGAGACGGCTTCCATCTGGTATTTGCAATTCCCGATTCCGGCAGGGTAAAGACCGATGAATTTTACGTGCTGGCATTTTCTCCACAAATGAACCCTAAACGATCATGGCAAAAAAAGTTTATCTGGTACCGGAATCGCGACCTTTCGTTTAAAAAATTAAAAAATACGCGGTTCAAGGTTAAATCGGAAGACGGTAAAACGGGTTATGAACTCCTGATTCCCTGGAGCGAGATTTATCCTTACCACCCGTGGCATTTAAACAAAAGCGGATTCAATCTGTCCTTTGTTCAGGCGGTCGGCGAAAAAGAAAAAAACTACTTTTTTATCGTCGAAGATTGGCGGATGCAGTCCGAGCAGAGCTCGCGGTTGTACGGCGGATTAAAATTTTCGTCCCCTGTTCCCGCAAAAATACTCCAAGCTTACGGGATTTTGAACAAGAACCATTGCAGCCGGGGAGAAGACATCGCTTTAAAAATCGCCGGAATTTCCGGCGAGTCGAAAACCTTAAAGATTATTTACAAGATTTTGGACGATAAAGAAAAGATTGTCAAAAATGGTGAATTCATTCCCGAATACTCTGAAAAATTATCCCGTAAAAATTATTTTCTGAAAACCTCCGACCTTTTATCCGGCAGCTACCGGCTGCAACTTTCGGATAATTCCGGTAATTTTACTCAGGAAATTCCGTTCACCATATTGCCGAATATAAAGCCCGCCGGTTTAAAGAAAAGATTAACGAATATTAAAAATAAAATTGATCCGGGTAGTTACACCACTTTGGAATTTAAGCTAGAAGAAATTAAAACAAAAATGCGAAAACTTAAGTATTACGATACCGCCGGCGAGTTGCAAAAGAATATCAAGAAGTTTCTTCTTATCCTTGAACAGGCTGAAACAGGCAAAGACATAATCGCCTCCCGCACCGGTCTGTCGCGCCGTGCTTACAAATCGAAAGTGGACGGAACCTTGCAGCCCTACACGGTAAAAATTCCCCGCAATATGCAGACGGGTAAAAAGTATCCCTTGTTAGTATTCTTGCACGGCAGCGGTATGGACGATCGCAGGGTGCTGAAAGAGAGTAGTGAGGAACCGTTGAATAATTTCATTGAATTAGCGCCTTTTGGTCGTGGAACTTCCAATGCTTATAGCGCCGATCACGCTCAGGACGACATCAGAGAAGCGATAGACGATGTGATTAAACATTATCCCGTGGACACCAGCCGAATTATTCTGTCCGGTTTTTCCATGGGCGGATATGGCGTGTATCGCACGTTTTATGAATCTCCGGACAGGTTCCGCGCTCTGGCAATATTTTCGGGACATCCCGATTTAGCCAATAAGTACGGAGTTCCCGGTACGCATCCTAATTTTTTACAACCAGAATATTTGAAGCCGTTTAAAGATGTTCCGATATTCATTTTCCACGGTAAGCAGGATCGGAATTGTCCTTTTGAACTCACCGAACAATTGATTGCCGCCCTGCGGAAGGCAGGAGCAAAGGTGACTTTTTATTTTGAAGAAAACAAAGGGCACGGACGCCCGGAAAAAGAAACCTTCAAAAAATATTTGCAATGGCTGCTGCGGGTGACAAAGTGACAATATGGAAAGTAAGATTAAATACAAAATACAAAATACAAAATACAAAAGGTTGCCAGAAAGCATAGAGCATAGAGCATAGGGCGTAGGGCATAGGGCAGTAGCAGGAAGTAAATGTTTTTTTATTTTCCAAAAAATAACTTAGCTGAATTATTTAAGATTTTGGGCGATTGTGAAGGCGCATTACGATGATCGGAGAAGCCTCTTAACGCTTAACAGATTCTCTGCCAAAAAAAGCAAGGTTTTTCAGTGAATAATAAGTCCGTTCCAAAATCCCTGATCTGTCATTTCGAACGCAGAGAGAAATTTTGTAACTACAACAAAGACAAAAGATTTCTAATCGCTATGGCAATTATAGACTTTTGTAGAGTGGCAAGATGATTATTTTTGACCTAATTTTCCGATGAGTAATTTGGTTTAAAATCAATAGCCGCAGGCTCCTTAAAAAACGAAATAAATTGAGAGGGGGGAAGATCATAATGGAATACTTTTCTCAGGTCAAAAAAAGCATAGCCTTCGAAGGAAAAGAATCCAAAAATCCGCTTGCGTTCAAATATTATAATCCCGACCAAAAGGTGGGCGATAAAACAATGGCTGAACATTTGCGTTTTTCCGTGGCTTTTTGGCACACTTTTACGGGTAACGGACAGGATATGTTCGGAGCTCCTTCTTTTAACCGTCCATGGCGCCGTTCAGCGGACCCAATCGATCGCGCAAAACAGACAATGGAAGCCGCCTTTGAATTCTTTCAGAAATTAAGGATTAAATATTACTGTTTTCACGATCGTGATATTGCGCCGGAAGGGGAGAGCTTCTCTGAAAGCTGTAAAAATCTGGAAACTATGGTTCGGTTTGCCAAAGAATTGCAAGAAAGCACGGGAATTAAATTACTATGGGGAACCGCCAATTTGTTCGCCAATCATGTTTACGCGCAGGGAGCTGCCACAAATCCCGATGCTCATGTTTTTGCGTACGCCGCGGCACAAGTCAAACACGCCATTGAAGTTACACATGAATTGGGCGGAGAGAATTACGTGTTTTGGGGCGGACGCGAAGGTTACGAAACGCTGCTTAATACGAATCTGAAACAGGAACAGGAACAGCTTGCCCGTTTTCTGCAAATGGCGGTAGATTTCGGCAAAAAGATCGGTTTTAAAGGACAGTTCTTAATCGAACCAAAACCCAAAGAACCGACAAAACACCAGTACGATACCGACGCAGCCACAACATTGGCGTTTTTAAGAGAATATGATTTGATCGATTATTTTAAATTGAATATCGAGGCAAATCACGCCACACTTGCCGGTCACACTTTTGAACACGAATTAGCCGTTGCTTCGGCGGCGGGAAAATTGGGAAGCATCGACGCCAACAGGGGCGATTTGCTTTTGGGATGGGACACGGATCAGTTTCCTTTGGATATTTACAGCACGACGATGGCAATGCTTATTATTTTACGGCAGAACGGATTGGGCAGGGGAGGGGTTAATTTTGACGCCAAAGTTCGCCGCAGTTCCATTGATCCAGTTGATCTTTTTTACGGGCATATCGGCGGAATGGACGCCTTTGCCCGCGGACTTTTAATTGCCAATCGGTTGAATGATGACGGGGTGTTTGAAGATTTTATCGCAGAACGCTATCGAAGTTACCAATCGGGATTCGGCACAAGATTAATGGAGGGAAAGGTCACGCTTGAAGAAGCCGAACAATGGATCATCGAAAACGGACCTCCAAAACCGAAAAGCGGTCGTCAGGAAATGCTGGAGCTCATTTTAAATGATTACTTGAGATGATATAAATTTAATATAGAAATAATATATTGTAATTGTTTAAATTATTTAAAGTATTGTAAATATCTTTATTACAACTTATTGTCCGTTTTTAACGAAATTTAAACAATGTTTTTCTTGTTATTCCTTAAGTTGAAATTACACTGAATCCGTCTCGATTTTTGAGTTAAATGTTAATGTCTATTTCGTGAATTGGCGTAAATTTGTTGCAACCGGATTATCAAATGATCAATATTTAAACCTTTTTTTACGCCAGAGCCGATTCCCTTGTTGATGCAATTTCCGCCCTGGTTCCGATTTATCTTCTACTTCTATCGTTTATTGACATTAATAATCGAATGAAAAAAGCATGGCGGGCAGAGCGGGGGAGTTTCAGTAGATTTTAACTTCCCGACCGTTAAAATTCATTTCAACCTTCATGGAATCTTAAAGGTATTTAAGCGGTTCTTGTTCTTTATTTTGTGCTCAGAATGTACTCTATTTGTCATTTCGAGTCCCGATTTATCGGGCGAGAAATCTATGCTACTTGAGACTAAAGATTTCTCGTTGCAGCGCTCATCGAAATGACAATTACGATCATCTTCATATTCGACATATGATTATTCTTCGAATTTAATTTTAGTGATCTAAAAAAATGAATCTGTTTTTGCGGTCAGAAGCGGGGATAATTTTTGTCATCCATCGGTTATCAAGTTATTAAAAAGTTAACGAATACAATCAGCAGCAACTGGGATACTCTGTGTAATTTTCGACAGTGTTTATCAAGCCCCTAAAGGGGCTTCCAAAGGTCGTAAACGACCTATCCGCATCTTTCTATCCCCTTAGCTGCTACTATTGACATCCGATAGATCAATCCTCGAAAACGAGCAATTCTGTTAGTATCATGCACTGATTGCCATACTTGCTCAG
>JAJRSN010000365.1 GCA_024278715.1 Calditrichota bacterium | reverse complement strand
GGGCTGGAGAAGCCGCTTAACGCTTAACGAATTAGTGACAAAGACGTGACGCGTAATGCGTGATAAGTAAGACAAAAGACAAAGATTATCAGAAAGCAGAATGCGGAAAGCCGTTACGCCGGTTTGACGTGCTGAGGGGCTGGAGAAGCCGCTTAACGCTTATACCCTTAACGCTTAACGACTACAACTGCCGCTGCCGGTAAAAATCAAAGATATTCTCCGCTTTTTTATGCAATTACGGGCTCTTCAAAATATTAATTTGGATTTTTCCGATTTTTTTGTTATTCATTTGACTAAAATTTCTTAGGTTTTTACTTTATATCATTTTAATTATTATGTATTTTCAGATATGCGAGTTTTTGAATTAAAGGTTGTGCTTTCCGAATTTCTTTTAGCGAGGTAACGGAAGTGGATGTTATTAGATTGAAAAATATGATTTTTTACGCGCATCACGGTTATTATGAAGCCGAACGGGAATTAGGGCAGAAGTTCGAGGTCGATATCGAATTGCAGTGTGATTTTCGAGGCGCCGCTATCAATGACGATTTAAAAAAGACAATCGATTACCGTAAAATTTATAAAATCGCCAAAGAGATTTTTGAAAATTACAAATTTAAGTTGATCGAGACTGTTGCCGAAAGAATAGCTTCAAGAATACTCGAACTGCCGGGGATTGAAAATGTTTTGATTCGGGTTCGCAAACCCCATGTGCCGTTGAACGGATTGTTGGATTGTGTAGAAATCGAAATTTTCAGGGAAAATAAATAAGGTGATTTACTATTTAAGCCTCGGGACAAATCAGGGGAATCGTTTACGGAATCTGAAAAACGCCAGGAGCGCGTTGCGGAAAATCGGGGAAGTCCGAACGCAGTCTCCCGTTTACGAAACCGAACCGTGGGGCGACGCCGATCAGGCTGCTTTTTTAAACGCAGTTGTGGTTTTGGAAAGCAGTCTCAGACCGTTCAGGCTGCTTCGGAAATTGAAGCGCTTTGAATTGGAACTGGGACGCCTCCGTACAAGACGTTGGGGTCCGAGGGTAATCGATCTGGATATTCTTGACTGGCAGGGAGAACCGCTGAGCACGAGTGTTTTAACCATTCCGCACCCCTTAATGGAAGAACGCGGATTTGTACTGCGACCGTTATGCGATGTTGACAAAGAATTTAAATTGCCGTCGGGTAAAACTGTTTTTGATATTTTAAGAACCGGTTCGTTTGATAAACAAGTGCAACGAGTAATAGAGAATTGGTAAAACATGTCGTTAAAAACGTTACGATTTATAGCTATTGAGGGTGTAATCGGAGCGGGAAAGACCACGCTGGCGGATAAACTGGCGAAGACTTTGGGAGCAAGCCTGATTCTGGAAGAATTCGAAGAGAATCCGTTTCTCGAAGAATTTTACAAAGATCCTAAACATTACGCTTTTCAAACGCAGATTTTTTTCTTACTGAGCCGGTTCAAACAATTACAGCAACTGCGTCAGATCGATCTGTTTAAACAAAAGGTGGTAAGCGATTATATCTTTGAAAAAGACCGGATTTTTGCTACATTAAATCTTTCTGAGAAAGAAATGAAACTTTATGACGGAATCGCTCGCTTAATTGAAAAAGAGGTGCCTCGTGCGGATCTGGTAATTTATCTGCAAGCTTCAACGGCGCACTTAATGGAAAATATCCGCAAACGGGGGCGTTCGATTGAAAAGAATATAAGTTATGAGTATATCGACGCCTTAAACGAACTTTATAACCGGTTTTTTTTCCATTACACTAAAACGCCTTTACTGGTGATAAATACCGATGAAATCGATTTTCAGCATAATGAGGACGATTACAAGGATATTCTTGTTCAGATAAATCAGCATCCCGGAGGTACGCGATATTATGTTCCACAAAAACACAGGTGAAATATGCTGCGGATTATTCTGTTTATGCTTTTAGGAATAGCTTTATATAAATTATTTGAATCTTTTGCCGATAAGAAGAAAACAGCCGTGAAAGGCGAACGACCCGAAAACAAGGAATCATTCCAGAAAAAATATAAAGATATAATCGAAGATGCAGACTTTGAAGAGTTCAATGATAAAAAACGAAAATGATCTTTCGGCAGATCGGAGTATTTTCAAGCTGCAAAAGGAGAACGAGCGCCTCCGTTCGCTTTTGCAGGTCGCTGAATCTCTTGGCAGCGTTATTGATCTTGACGAATTGCTGTTCCGCGTTATGGAAATAGTGCGCGATCGTCTGAACGCGGATCGTTGCACTGTGTTTTTAATCGACTACGACCGAAAAGAGCTGTGGTCAAAAGTGGCGCTTGGTCTGGCTGAAGAAATACGTTTCCCTTTAGGCATGGGTATTGCCGGACATGTGGCGGCAACCGGCGAAGTGCTCACCATCGATGACGCCTATTCGGATCCGCGCTTTAATCCCGAAGTCGATAAAAAAACCGGCTATAAAACCCGGAACTTATTGACCATGCCCATGCGCAACAAACAGAATGAAATCATCGGAGTCTTTCAGGTTCTTAATAAAAAAGAAGGGGCGTTTACGCAGGATGACATCGGATTATTAAAAGCCATCTCTTCCATTGCCGCTTCCGCCATCGAAAACGCCCAACTTTATGACGAACTGAATAAAACGTTTATCAGCTTTATGGAAACGCTTTCGACCACTCTCGACGCCCGCGACTATATCACATCAGGACATTCACGCCGCGTAACGCTCTATTCGGTTCAGGTAGCCCGCTTAATGCGTCTGAAAAAAGAAGAAATCGAACTCATTCGTTATGCCGCCTTGCTGCACGATATCGGTAAATTGGGTATTCCGGAAATCGTTCTTTTTAAAAACAAAAAATTAACCGAAGACGAATACAACATCATTAAACGTCATGCCACATTAAGCCGCAGTATTTTGAAGAAAATCCGTTTCAAAAGGTATCTTAAACAAATCCCGGAAATTGCTTCTTCCCATCATGAAAAAATCGATGGAACCGGATATCCCCTTGGTTTAAAAGGGGAAGAAATTCCTTTGGGCGGTAAAATTCTGGCGGTATGCGATGTATTTGACGCGCTTACCTCACGACGCCAGTATAAAGACCGCATAGACATCGTTGATGTTATGTCTGTTCTGGAAAAAGAAACCGGAAATACCTTTGAGCCGTATGTGGTTTACCAGTTTAAAAATATTACACTCAATGTTTTGATAGAAATATTGGAATTCGGACATAAAGAAGATTTTGACCGGACGGATCTGGAACTGTTGCGAAATTATACTTTAAACGATCTGTTGCGTATCCGGCGACAGGGAGCCGCAAATGAGCAAGAGCAAAAAGCAGCCGAAGCCTTCATGTTTTATTATCAAAGAAAATATCGCGGCGAATAGCGGGCTGCGGCGTTTTATCTTCGATTTCATTCACCTGATATTTGTTTCTTAAATTAGTCCACCATTGATCCACGTAAGGCGACACAT
>JAJRSN010000364.1 GCA_024278715.1 Calditrichota bacterium | reverse complement strand
GTTAAATCATTGTTTTTTTATCCGGCGGATCGGCTCCGCGCTTTAAACTTCATTTCGGGACGAACATTTTTCGGGCATCAATGGCAGAACACCGATCGGCAAACCGCGCATTACGCTGATTTTGAGTAATATGTTCACCGATTTCTTTTCGGCGATAAAAGACATCAGCCTTTTCTTAGAATATTCTCTATTCAACCCCAAAAATCCGTTAACGACGCGCACGCCGCAAGGCAATATTCTTAAGTCCCGATCTGCGGGCAACTCCTGACCCGAGCGGAATTTTTTGTCGCAACACTTTCAGCCGATCTTCCGCCGCTATTTTGTGACAATTTCAGCTCCGGCTCTGCGATTCGGACAAAATTTTACCCTTTTATTTCTTCTTATTTACGGCGTCCATAAACCGTTTCCACAAGCCCGACGATTTCATCCGGAGTAAAACGTCCCTCGGCAATTTTTCGATCGATAAACCCTTTTACTTCTTTTGCACCCTTGGGATGCTCGCACGAACAATCCTTCAATTCATCGATGTCGCACTGACCGCAGGGACATTCAAATTGCGCGATAATGCGGGGACGATCTTGCAACGACGCCAGGATTTTACCGTTTTCCTGAGAATTCGTATTTGATAGTACGTCGGGTAAATTCGCGGCGGGATTTATTTTTTTCGACACCTTCATATCGGACTTTGCCCATCCGAAACGGTCTTTAACCGCTTTTACCACCGCTTCTTTACTCTGACCGCTTTGCAACCTCTGTCGAATAAAGTTTCGCTCCTGCTGCGCCGTGGGACATTCACAATCTATTAAAGCCTCCTCCTCACAGCTACCGCAGGCGCAGACAAACTCGGCAGCCACATCTCTTACGGCTGCTTCCAGAACCGCGTTATTACTCACCTGTTCAAGCTGCGAAGGATCGTTCCCGCGCGATCCGCCCATATCCTGAAAAAACAGATACATCAGAATAAGCCCAAGAACAACGAATCCGGCAATTAAAGGCGTATTAGTTTTTTTCGCGGCTTGTTTCGGTTTTGTTTTACCTTTTGCCTTCCCTTTTAGCGGATTGCCGCAATTTTTACAGAATCTGGATGACAGATCGTTTAAAGTTCCGCACGATTTGCATTTAATGCTGTCAAGGGCTTCGGGCAGAGCTGATCCGCACTTGACGCAAAATTTTGCTTTTTTATCGTTAACTGCCCCGCAAGAAGGGCATTTTTTTTGATCCTTTATCATTTAACCTCTAACCTCGCTAATTTAATGATGAACCGACTTCCTTAAAACGTTTTTGCGCTCCTACAATCATCCCTAAAATCAAAAGTATGGTGCCCAACCAAAGAACGGACATAAATGTCTTTTTGCTTACTTCCATAACAACCTGAGGCTGAGGAGCGGATTCATTCTTAATATTCTGACTTTCGAAAATCAGCCGGATACTCTTTGCATCCGCGTTCACGCCTGCAAGAACAATCGAAGTTTTGCCCAGGCTATCGGAAGCAAATTCAAACGGCACGGCGGTCGATCCTTTAGTAGTCATAACAATAGCCGGGTCGGCTTCTATTTCGGTTCCTTCTTTGCGTAATACAAGTTTTGCCGCCACACGCATTTCTCCCGAGCCCTGATGATTTGACATACCGAATCCCCGAAACTCGATTTCATAACCTTGCCAGGTCTTCTTTTCACCTTTAATCATGGTCAGCGAAAACTGCTGCGTCTCCGGTTTTTCTGACATCAACTGCACAGGCGAAAGATACAGATCGGTCACCAAGCCGCGTTTGATATCCGGCTCGTGCATCATATTGTTCATGTAATTGTTCATATACATTTTGGGACGCGCCTGATATGTTTTGCCGTCTTCACGCACATTGATAATCAATCCGTCTTTGCCGTCGGGACTGGAAAAATTGTCAACATAAGTCAGTTCCACGCCTAACGCCTTAACGGGTTGATCTTTAGTCATTATCACCCGTTGTTCCTGCGAAAAATACGCCGAAAGAACAATTCCCATAAACATTAAAGCAACGCCGATATGGGCTAAAGGAGCCGAAACACTGTCAATTTTTTCGCGAGAACGTTTGACAAAGACAATAATATTGCTGGCTAAAGCCATGGTGGAGAAGGTTAAAAACAGAATAAACTGCCAATTTTGAATTTGAACCAAAATGGAGACAATAAAGGTAACCGCTCCGACCATAGAGGGAATTAACAGGCGTTTTAAAATTATATCCAACTGCATTTCTTTCCATTTCAAAAACGGAACAAAAAACAGTATTAAAGCCATTATAATGCCCAAAGGCAGATTAATGCGGTTATAAAAACCAATATTTGCCTGAGAAGGCTTGCCGAGCAAACCGGTTATCAGCGGCGACGAGGTGCCGATCAAAATAAAGAATGCGGAAGCCAGGAATAATATTATCGTAACCAATAGAACATTTTCTTTACTCAGGCTGTCAAACGAAATCCTACGGAAGGGAACCTGTCCCCTGTTGAGGTAAAGTAAGACAAATCCCCCTAAAAATGATGAAGCCATAAACAAAATTAGGTAAGCGTTTATGCCGAGGTCCTGAAAGGAATGGACGGAAAAATCAGCCAGTACTCCGGAACGAGTAAGAAAAGTGGCGTACAACACAAGAACAAACGACAAAATAGCGAGCGACAAATTAGTCTTTTGCAAAGCTCCCGTCCGTTTGGTTATCAATAAACCGTGTAACAAAGAGATGATAGCCAGCCAGGCGATAAGAGAAGAATTTTCGACCGGGTCCCATCCCCAGTAACCGCCCCAGCCTAAAACTTCATAAGCCCAGAAACCACCGATGATAATTCCCGCTCCCAGGGTAACGGAAGTGAACAGCGTCCACGGTAAAGCCAATTTTCCCCAACGGTCAAAATCGTGGTTTTGAAGGGCGGCAAGAGCGATGGCAAAAGGAATTGCCGCCGCGGCATAGCCTAAGAAAAGAATAGGAGGATGAATGACCATCCAGAAATTTTGTAACAAAGGATTCAAGCCCGCGCCATCCACAGGAACCTGCGGCAACAGGACAAACGGACTGGCTTTGATTAAAATTATCAGAAATGCGGCTTGAATAAGATTAATAAAAAACATCGCCCTATTTTCCAATACCCCGGCGGTTCGTCTAAAAAGGAGCCCCATAATCGAAAGCGACCAAGCCCAGAATAAAATCGATCCTTCCTGACCCGCCCAAAGCGCCGAAATCAAATAACCGAGTTTTAAATCTCTTGAAGTGTAACGATAAATATAGCTGACCTCAAAATGATGCGTTAAAATCAAGAACAGAAGATAAAACGAAGATAATGACAGAACGGCTACCGATATATAAAAAGCGATTCTGCCCTGTTTTTGATGACGCGTCTTTTGTTCACCGTTTTCAGCACGCGCAGCTAACCAGTATTTCCATGCCGAAAAACCCGTTGCAATTAGCGCTAAATAAATCGAAAATATTCCTGCCTTCATGTACATCCCTTTCTCAAAATTACATTACATATTTAATACAATTCTTAATTAAATTATAAACGGAATATTAATCTCCACAGAATCGAAAAACAAATTATTAAGAGCATTATCATTCCGTTTAATGTAACAGTTCAATTTAAAGGCTTTCGATCACTTTTCGTAATTTATCCTGAATAACGGTAGCCACTTCCGTAAGTTTATTGTTTTTAACGGCAGACATGGAAGCTACCGGATCAACCGCGGCAACTTCGATTATTCCCGCTTCTTTTTCCTGAACAATCACGTTGCAGGGCAGCATGGTGCCGATCTTATCTTCAGCCTGCAGCGCTTTATAGGCAAAGGGCGGATTACAAGCGCCGAGTATTTTGTAATTTCGAAAATCGATATTCAATTTCTTCTTAAGGGTTTCTCTGACGTCAATTTCGGTTAAAATACCAAATCCCTCTTCTTTTAAAAGCGCGGTTATCCTGTCAACGGCTTCCTGAAACGACCCTTTCAATTCTTTTGAAAAATAATAGCTGCTCATGGTTGTTTCCCCATTATGTTCTACTATTTATGACTATTTCCTCTGCTTACAAAAACACAGACCTGTCCGCCGGGACAGAACTCTCCGCTTTTTTGAAAGGGCGGAAAAAGGGCAAGACTAAACAACGGCAATAAAACAATTTCTTTCTTCAAATTGTAATATTTTCCGATAAAATCAATCCTTCTTATTTACAAAATTTCAGAATGTTACGGATTATAACGCCTAATTGCTAATATTTTAGCAATCTTTTCTTTTTCCGAGCCGCGCAACGCGATCGGCTTTTTCTGGCAACAATAAAGCCTGTTACCCGATAAAGCAATACATTTCCGAAACCCCATATTTATCGACGCTCTCGTAAGGTCAGGAATTTCCGATAAGAGCGGCTTATTTGCCGCGCGCTTATGAAATAATTCAAAATAATCAAATCGATTCGGACGTCCTGAAATAATATCAAAACTACCCTTTTTGTTTTCGCTCCTTAAATTTATAAGAAAAACAATACCGATTCCATTATTTAATTACTATTTCTCGTCATTTCCTTTTTCCGGTTCCTTGATATATTCACGCGGATTACTTTCGAACTTACTCTTGCAATTATCCGAGCAGAAATAATATTCCTTGCCTTCATAACTGCTTTTTGCCGGCGGTTTGTGCTCGTTTACCATCATACCGCAAACTATGTCTTTAACCATGACTCTTTCCTCCTTATTATTTGTCTTTGGTTTTGTGAACATATTTTTTCGGATTTTTCTCAAATTCGCTCTGACACTGCGGACAACAAATGTAATAATCTTCTCCCTGGTAATGAATAACAATGTGCGCTTTGTTGATATTTATTCGTTTCCCGCAGACAGGGTCGATATACTTCCTCATGCTTGACTCCTTTTTAATTTTGTTTCATTTTATTATTCACAAAACTCATGTCCTAAATTGAAAACCGCACAATGTTACCGTATTCGTCACCCGCATCGGATTGTCCTTTTCGTTATTTGATGCAATCTTTATAAATATAGGGCACAACTTCTTTTCCGCTTGAAACAAAATCTTAATTACTATGAATGTAAAATCCATAAACAACCGGCGTATTTTAACCGGGTGCCGATCGGCATTTTTAAAATCAGGCGGAAAAAGCAAATCTGTTTTTATGTAATTTTCTTTAACGTTTTCCGCCTGATTGCATAACATTTTAACAAATGCCTCTCGTTACAGCGCATCTTCTCCTATGGCGCCGCTTTTTATCTTTATAGCCATTTCCAATGATGTCACAAAAATAATACCGTCTCCTTTCATACCCGTATAAGCCGTTTTACGGATGGCTTCAACAATTTTGTGTACATCCTCGTCCCGGCAAGCCACTTCAACTTTTGCCACGTTAGAATACTTTTTTACGCATTCAAAAGAATATTTTGATGTATGCGGATCGGCAAGCTGACCCACGCCCATAACATCTATGAGCGTGATTCCCTTGATTCCGATATTTTCCAACGCTTCAATTACTTCTTCTGCTTTTTCGCAACGAATATAAGCTTTTATTTCTTTCATACTCATTCTCCTAATTTTAATTTACGGACGATTTTTTTCCGCGAGAAATTGCAAACTTATTCAACATTTTCCGGTTTCGCATTATAATCATCTTCGTCTTCTTCAATTTCTATGGCAAGTTCTCTTACGGCGCGGCTTTTCCACAAATAATAGATAGCCGGTATTACAATGAGAGTCAGAATAGTGGAAGTAACCATACCGCCGACCATTGGAGCCGCGATGCGTTTCATTACCTGCGAGCCCGTGCCGCTGCTCCACATAATGGGAATCAAGCCTGCGATAATTGCAGAAACCGTCATAAAAATAGGACGAATTCTCAGGGCGGTGCCTTCATAAATCGCATCTTTAAGATTCTCTATTGTTTTCATCTCTCCATGCATTACCCTATCCTTATAGGCTCTGTTCAGATAAGTCAGCATTATCACGCCTATTTCCGCCGAGACACCTGCAAGGGCAATAAAGCCCACTCCTACCGCCACGCTAAAGTTGTAATTAAGCGCATACAAAAACCAAATACCGCCGACTAAAGAGAATGGTAAAGAGAGCATTACGATCAGACTCTCCTGAATATTCTTGAAGTTAAAATACAGGAGCAGAAAGATGATTACCAGCGTTATGGGAACCACTATGCGCAATCGTTTTTGGGCGCGCTGCATGTATTCGTATTGACCAGACCAGACGATGTTGTATCCTTCCGGAAATTTTATTTTTTCATTCACTACTTTCTGAGCGTTTTTAACATAAGTCCCGACGTCGATATCGCGAATATCCACGTAAAGCCAGGCGGTGCGGCGCGCGTTTTCACTTTTAATGACCGGCGGACCCTTTTTTATTTCGATGTCAACCAAATAGTCCAACGGAACCTGCGCGCCTGTCGGCGTCGGAATCAAAACGCGTTTCAACGCGCTCAGATTATCGCGAAGCTCACGACTGTAACGAACATTAACCGGATATCGTTCCAATCCTTCGACGGTTTCGGTAACATTCATGCCGCCGATGGCGGATTTGATTACATCCTGCACATCTCCGACCGTCAGTCCGTAACGGGCTGCCTCTTTGCGTTTAATCTTAAAATCGAAGTAATTTCCGCCCACGGTCTTATCCGGAAAAACGCTGAGCGTACCCTTTACCTCTTTCAATGCATTCGCAATTTCACCGCCCAGATCAGAGAGAATTTGCAAATCGGGTCCCATTATTTTGATGCCTACCGGAGTTTTTATTCCCGTAGAAAGCATGTCGATTCGTGTTTTAATGGGCATGGTCCAGGCGTTGGTTAAACCCGGAAACTTGATGGCGTCATCCATCTCCTTAACCAGCTTTTCGATGGTCATACCCGGACGCCATTGATCCTGAGGCTTTAAGGTGATGGTGGTTTCGATCATAGAGAGCGGCGCCGGATCGGTGGCGGATTCCGCCCTACCGATCTTCCCGAACACATGCTCCACCTCCGGAAAGCTTTTTATTATTTTATCGGTCTGCTGCAGCAATTCTTTGGCTTTGGTGATGCTGATACCCGGATCCGTGGTCGGCATGTAAAGTAAATCGCCTTCGTTCAACGGCGGCATAAATTCCGATCCGATCTTTTCCAGCGGATAAATCGATATTAAAAGAACGAATAACGCCGCAATCACCGTTCCCCAGCGAAAGCGCAATACAAAATGAATCAACGGCTGGTAAATTTTAACCAGGAAACGGTTGATGGGATTTTTATTTTCCGGCATAATCTTACCGCGGATAAAATACCCCATCAGCACGGGCACAATTGTGATTGATAGAAGAGCTGCCGCAGCCATCGAATAGGTTTTGGTAAAAGCCAGAGGTTTAAACAGCCTTCCCTCCTGAGCCTGCAGCGTAAAGACCGGTAAAAATGAAAGCGTTATAATCAAAAGCGAGTAAAACAGTGCCGGTCCCACCTCCTTTGAAGAATCAATGATGATTTGCCAGTGATTCTTTTTACCGCCATCCCGCTCAATATGTTTATGAGCGTTCTCGATCATCACGATGGCGGCATCGACCATAGCCCCGATGGCGATGGCAATACCTCCTAAGGACATAATATTGGCGTTCAGTCCCTGGTAATACATTACGGTAAATGCCATCAAAATACCCATGGGAAGGGTAAAGATTGCCACTAAAGCGCTACGGAAATGCAGGAGGAAAATAATGGTCACCAGCGCTACGATTATACTTTCTTCCAAAAGCTTTTCCTTCAGATTGTCGATGGCTCTCTCGATCAAAGAAGAACGATCGTATGCTGATTTGATGGTTACCCCTTCCGGCAGACCCTTTTGCAATTCTTTTAATTTTTCTTTTACCAATTCAATGGTTTTTAGGGCGTTTTCACCAAAGCGCATTACAATTACGCCGCCTACCACCTCTCCTTCGCCGTTCCATTCAGCCAAACCGCGGCGTAGTTCGGGACCGATGGTAACGTTGGCAATGTTTTTAATCAGAATGGGCGTTCCGTTTTTATCCACGCCTACAGGAATTTCCTCTATATCTTCTTTATTTTTGATGTAGCCTAAACCGCGCACCATGAACTCGGTTTCGCCCATTTCAACCAAACGTCCGCCCACATCGTTATTACTGCGTTTGATAGCCATCTTTACTTTATTTAAAGGAATGTTGTAAGCCAACAGTTTATTGGGATCCACTTCCACCTGATACTGTTTTACATAACCGCCGATAGACGCCACTTCGGCGACTCCCGGCACACTGGTCAATTCGTAACGCAGGTACCAATCCTGAATGGATCTGAGCTGCTGTAAGTCGTATTTATTACCGCCGTCCAGAACGTATTCATAAACCCAGCCCACGCCGGTCGCATCCGGACCGAGCGAAGGCGTGACGCCCTGCGGCAAACGGCTGGACACATAGTTCAGATATTCTAACACTCGCGAACGCGCCCAGTATAAATCGGTGCCGTCTTCGAATATGATATAAACAAAGGAAAGACCGAAAAACGAATATCCGCGCACCACTTTGGCGTAAGGCACGGCTAACATTGCAGTGGTCAACGGATAAGTCACCTGATCTTCCACTACTTGCGGCGCCTGCCCCGGATATTCGGTGAAAATGATTACCTGCACGTCGCTCAAATCCGGAATAGCATCTACGGGAGTGCTGAGTATGGCGTAAATTCCGGCAAAGGCAATGAAGGCGGTGAAGATGATCACCAGAAAGCGATTGTTCACCGAAGCTTCAATTATTTTTTCTAACACCAGTTATCTCCTCTTTTTATTTCGCATTGGTTCTGTTTTATCTTTCATAGCCTTATTTCTTGCTCATTTTTTCGGCTAACATCTTTTGAATAGCTTCTTGCAAACGGCTTTCGCTGTCAAGCATGAACTGCGCGGAAGTAACGACTTTTTCACCCGCGAACAGACCGGAAATTATCCGGATTTGTCCTTCTTCATTTTCCTCGGCAATACGCACTTCGCGGGGTTCAAAGCGTCCGTTTCCGCGGGCGATAAACACCAAATTACGCTTTCCAGAACGAATGACAGCCTCGGTCGGTATCACCAGTGCATCTTTAATCGGATCCGCTTTAATAATTATGTTGGCGTACATTCCGGGTTTTAATTCGTAATTCGGATTGGCAAATTCCAGCCTGACTTTCACGTCGCGTGCTTTTTTATCCAGATACGGATAGACGTAGGTTATTTTTCCTTCAAAGGTTTTTTCGGGCATATAGCTCAAGCTTATTTCAGCCCTTCCTCCTACTTTAATCCACGGCAGTTCGTTGTCGTATATGCTCACCTGAATCCAGACATTCGATAAATCGGCGATTCGGTAAAGGTCTTGTCCTTCTTTGACATGCGTGCCTTCGACTGCGTTTTTATGAATGACAAATCCCTTGTAAGGCGAATACAGGGTCATCGTCTTTTTAACCTGCCTGGTCTCTTTCAGAGCCTTAATATCTTCCTGCGGAATATCCCAGTAAAGAAGACGCTTTACGGAAGCCTTCAATAATTCTTCCGCGCTTTGACGGATTTCAGGCATATTGGAATTTTTCACCGCCTGTAAATTCTTTAAAGCCAGCAGATATTCTTCCTGCGTTGTTACCAGTTCCGGCGAATAGATTTCAAGAAGCGGTTGACCTTTTTTTACCAGCTTTCCGGTGAAGTTCACATACAATTTTTCGATCCAACCGGAAATTTTATTGTTTATCGTATATAATCTTCGTTCATCATAGTCGATATAGCCTACTGTGCGAACCACATGGTAAAAATCCACTTTTTGAACTTTTGCGGTGCGCACTCCCATGTTTTGAACCGTAACGGGATCGATTCGAATCGTTCCCCCGGCGCCCAATTCGGCTTCGCCTTCGTAAACAGGAATCAAATCCATTCCCATTCTCGATTTACCCGGTTTGTCATGAATTTCCGTAGGATCCATTGGCGCCCGCCAGTAAAGTATTTTACCTTTTTTCTTTTCGCCTGCGGGTTTCGCGGCAGCTTCATCCTCGTACACCGGAATCAGATCCATTCCCATTTTTGATTTACCGGGTTTGTCATAAATTTCCGTGGGATCCATGGGCGCCCGCCAGTAAAGTATTTTGCCTTTTTTCTTTTCGCTCGAAACCTTTGCAGCGGATTCACTCGTTTCTTCTTTATTGCAGCTACTTAAAAGCGTGACCGAGCCGATAAAAAATAATCCGAATAAAACAATCGCAATAAATCTGGACTTCATTGAATATCTCCTTTTTTTGTTTATTTTTTTCTTTAATTAGTCAGCGTTGAACCCGTTAAGTATTCCAATTGGGCGATATCTTTGTAGTAACTGCTTAAAATCCGGTAGTACTCTTTTTCGTAATTGAACAAAACCATCAAGTTGTTAAGCAGCGTTAAAAAATCCACCTTATCCGTTTGATAACTCGAAATGGCGGAATTCAACGCCTGACTTGATTGCGGGATGATGGTTGTTTGATAGAGATCGATAAGTTCCGCCTCTTTTTCCATACTTTGATAAGCGTCGCTTAAACGCGACAAAACCGTATTGCGAATATTTTCCAGAGCCTGCGTATTGCTCTCTTTTTCGTAATAAGAGGACTCCACATCTTTCCTTTGCTTTTTCCAGAAATAGAGCGGAATCTTTAAGCCGATGATTCCCGAAACATAGTCTATGCCTCCCATTCCGCTTGAAAGCACATCGCGTTGGGTATAAGCTACCATAACATTAAAATCGGGCATGTAATTCTTTTTTGCCAGACGATTTTTAAAATCACTTTTTTGCACGCGTGTCGCGTAGCCGTTTAAAATGGGGTTGTTTTTCAATGCAATGTTCATCAAACTATCAAATTCAACTTTAAGAGGCTTGTACAAAAGAGCCTCCGTATCGGGAAAAGGCGTATTGGCGGAACGATTCAAAAGCGCATTCAGTCGGGCGTTGATGCCTTCGCGCTTGTCTTTTAAGGTGATGATTTTATCGTAAAACTTCGCGAATTCAACCTGCGCTTTGAGCACGTCCTGCTGAATCCCCTTTCCCACCGAGTATTTGGTTTGAGCGACTTCAATAAAATTTTGCAAAATCTCTTGATTTTTTTGGGTTACTTCCAACGCTCTGTCGATATAATTAAGATCAAAGTAAGCTTGTTTTACCTGAAATATTAATTTTAAACGAACATCTTCAAATTGAAACCGAGCCAGCCGGGCGTCCTGCTCAGCCATTTTCTCTTTTAAGCCTAATTTTCCCGGAAAAGGAATGGCTTGACTAAAGGCGAGTTGTTTACCCGTCATCGGCTCCTGATCAAAAACAAAAGTGTTTAACGGCAGATTCATCAACCCAAAAGTGATCATGGGATCGGGCAGCGCACCCTGGCTGGGAACGCGGGCTTCTCTTGCCTTGACCATGGAACTTCTGGCTTGCAATCCAGGATTATTTTTTAACGCTTCCTGAACCAGTTTTTGTAGCTGTGATGTTTGTGCCTGAGATAATTGAACCATAAGAAATGGCACTAATAAATAGAACGTAATTCGTGTCATTAAATCTCCCCTTTGTATCTTTGTTTTACCTTTGATTTTTTTTTATTCGGAAATATTTAAACATATACAATCCTGATATAAAAACAAACAAGCTTATCCACCAGAAAATTCCAAAACGACGAATATAGAAATGCAATAACACATCGGATTTATCATTTGTTTTTACGAAATCATTTTTTATACCGGTTGAAAGCACCATGGAATTTTCTAAGGAATGAACATGCGAATAGAACAGTCGGTGATAAAGACAGGTATAACCGGAATTCAATTTTACGGGAAAAAACAGAATTCCGCCCGCCAGTCCGACAAAAATCGGAATTAACGTTAAAAATAAAAAACGATTCCTCATCCACCTCTCCGTAAAATTTTTCTTCTTCTTAAGCCATTATTATGCCAATAAAAAATGCTTTTTTATTTAACAAAACTACATCTTGTTTAATTTCAGTATGTTAAGGCATATTTTTGAATTTGCTGATAACTTTTTAAATCGGCTTTATCGCTTTAATTTGTAGAATATCCTACAACAAATTGTAGAGTATTATACAGAACATAAAACGTGATCATCAATGCCGCATATTTTTAAAGAGAACGGATATTGTGGTTTTTTTGTTTAGTTGATTTAACCAAGGGATAAATGCAGGAAGTAAAAGAAGTTAGAGCTATGAACTCTAACAAATTAATTAATATTTCAACAGCATAATATTACAACATCGCCTATTAATATTTGCAAATTTGCAAAGACTCTTTCTTCGCACCCAACCGCCATATTCCCATGCGGACGGATTTTTAACAGCGTGTCGCCCGGGATCAGGAAAAGGTATTTATTTGTCCCTTCAGATAATCGATATGTTCGTTAAGAAGAATTCTTATTTGCCTTTGCAGTTTAGCCACAGAGTTCAGAGAAGATTTTGGCGGGATTTCGGTTCGGATTTCATTTACCAAGCGGAACAGACTCTCCAGTTTATCGAGCAACGATTTAATTTGCCGAAGAAGAATGCGCGATTCTGTCCGGTTATTAAAAGCGGACAATTGTTCAAGGCTGCGTTTGAAGCGATGAATCAGGCAGTTGCAAATCAGATCGAGTTCGTTTGCGGCGTCAATAAAGCGGCGATTGTTAAGCAAATTTTGCACACCGTCAAAATAGGTCAAAAAACGTTGACAATAAAGTTGATGTAATCTTACGTTAAACAACCCATACTCTCCCATGATAAAGCGCGTTAAGGCTTTTGATTTATGATTTTTTTAATGGTTAAGGGTTAAGCGGCACGACGTTGTTACTCTGTTACTCGTCACTTGTCACGCATTACGTACTTCATTCCGCTTCCCCGATCCCCCCCTTATAATTCCCCCCTTTTTCAAGGGGGGGCTTTATAAACAAGCCGCGATATATCTGAATGTACAAGAAATTAATCACCTAAATCTCTAAACTTGTAACTCGTCACTTATCACTTATTCGTTAAGCGGCTTCTCCGGTAATCGTAATGCGTAATGCGTAATGCGTAATGCGTAATGAGTTATCTTCACAATCGCTCAAAATCTTAAATAATTCAGCCAAGTTATTTTTTGGAAAATAAAAAAGCATTTCTTCTTAACAACAAACATTTTACTATTTTCTGTTTACTACCTACTACTGCTCTATGCTCTATGCTCTATGCTCTATGCTCTCTGGCAACCTTTTGTCTTTAATCTTATTTTCCACATTGTCACATTGTCACTCGTCACGCGTCACTTGTTACGCATTACGCATTACGTTTTTCCTGATTTTCAAAAAAGTTAAAACATAAATTGTCATTTTCAAATGATCTGTGACAAATTTTTTACTTTTTTAAGGGAGATTGCCTTTTGACCGCCCGACCAGTAAATTTGTAATATGAACAGATTTGAACCGACATATCTGCGATTATTTAAAAACGGAATTTTGAAGCGGCGCGTTGAGGCTCTTGTCGCCCTTCTCGAAGAGTGTACCGTTTGCCCGAGGAATTGCCGCGTCAATCGTCTGAAAGGCGAAGAAGGTTATTGCCTTGCCGGTCGCAATCCCTACGTTACTTCGGTTTGCGATCACCACGGCGAAGAACCGGTTTTATCGGGATTTAACGGATCAGGAACGATTTTCTTCGGCGGCTGCAACCTGCGCTGCGTATTTTGCCAGAATTATCAGATCAGCCAAAAACCGCAATATTTTCGCCGCTTCGAAACAACCGTTGATGAACTGGCAAAAAATATGATCGAACTGCAAAATACTTATCATGTGCACAACATCAATTTTGTGTCGCCTTCCCATTTTGTGCCGCAAATGGTCGAAGCCATCTATAAGGCTGTGCCTCTCGGATTAAACATCCCGATCGTTTACAATTCCAACGGCTACGACTCGGTTGAAGTTTTAAAACTTCTTGAGGGCATTGTCGATATTTATTTACCTGATTTTAAATATTACGACAATCAAAATTCCAAAGAATATTCAGGAGTCGGCGATTATGTGTCAAAAGCAAAGGCTGCGCTAAAAGAGATGTATCGGCAGGTAGGCGATTTAAAAGTTGACGAGCGCGGAATTGCCCAAAGAGGACTGATCATCCGCCATCTTATTTTACCAAACGATTTGGCGGGAAGCGAAAAAGTGTTGGAGTGGATTACGTAAGAACTCTCCCCAAGCGTCACCGTTAGTTTGATGGCTCAGTATTATCCGACACACAAGGCGCACAGATACCCGCTCATCTCGCGTCGTATCCGCTACAACGAATATCTGAAAGCCCTGCAAAAGATGGTCGATTTGAGAATGGATCGGGGATTTGCTCAGAATCCGGATGCTGCGGATCATTACCTGCCCGATTTTGAAAAGGACGGACACCCGTTTGAATGAACCGCGTTTGTCCGCGCAAACCGATAGTTTTGCAGCCCCTGCGGCGCTTTTGATTTTATGTTATTTTGTCTGAATGTCACATCTCACAAAAAGGATGAATAATGGATGAAATCAGGGAAATCTTATCCCGATTAGAAGAAAGAGCCGATCCCGGACATGCTCAAATTCACAAAAAATACCACAAATCTTCTTTGCGCTTTTATGGGTTGCGTACTCCGGAAATGCGAAAAATCGCTAAAGATATTTTGCCTCACTACAAAGACATCAGCGAAAAAACCCGCTTTTTCAAATTGTGCGACCGATTATGGCAGGAGCCTTTTTTTGAAACACGGATGATAACGGCGTATCTTCTGTCGGCGCGCCTTAAGTTTTTTGAGCCGAAAGATTTCAATTGCTTTTATCCCATGTTTAAAGACTGCGACGGCTGGGCAATAACCGACACGCTGGCTATTAAGGTTTTAGGTGAATTTTTGCTGCGCTTTCCCCGCTTTCACAGGGAAACTGACAAATGGCGTTTTGACGACCACCTTTGGGTGCGGCGCGCGGGTATCTTGCGTTTCATCGCCCTGAGCCGCGGCAAACACGAATGGTCCGATAACATGGAATTCATTCTAAAATTCCATTTATCCGAAAGCGACTTTTTTATCCGTAAGGCAATCGGCTGGACATTAAGGGAGTGGTCCAAAAATCATCCGCGAAAAGTCATTGAATTTGTAAAGCAGAACGAAAATGCGATTTCCGCTTTGAGCAAAAAAGAAGCCTTACGTAAGATTCCGCAGTAATTAATTTTTTCTCAGATTTTTTATTGATGGAAAGAAAATTTCACAAGAATAAAAGGTCATTTTATGATCGTATTTTTAACTTAATTTTCCGACGGGTAATTGGGGTTAAAATAGAGCGGTCTGGCATTCCTGCAGCAAAAGCTAAAACTGTATCCGCAAACCGGATATCAAATTACAAATATGGTCCTGAATTCCGTTGATCGTCGGAGTCGGCACGGAGTAATTATTAAACATCATCACAAAAATAACTGGCTCGCCCTGTTCTATGTTGGCGTATCCCGAAAGAGCGCGTGTATGGCGCACGTAGCCGGTTTTAGCGTGAACATTGCCTTCGGCGGTCGTGCCTTTCATTCTGTTTTTTAAAGTCCCGTCAACTCCGGCGATGGGAAGCGAATCGTAATAATAAGAAAAATATTTATGACGATACATGTATTTTACCAAAACGGCTGTTGCAATGGGAGCGATAAAATTTTTACGCGAAAGCCCTGAGCCGTCCACATTGATGAAATATTCGGGAGCGATTCCGATAGATTGCATAAACTCCCGCACAACGCTACTGCCGGCTGTAAAACTTCCCTCGTTTTTAAAAAGCGCTCCGAGGGTTTTCAGCAACTGCTCGGCATAAAAATTGTGGCTGGGTTTATTCACAACCTTGATGATCTCCGAGATCGGCGGGGAAAGGTAAAAAAACAGCAACTTCATTTTAGCGTAATCGACGGAAGTTTGATCTTTAACCAGACGAACGCTGCCGCTAATTTCGATACCCTTTTGCTGCAGAACGTTTCGCAAAGTGTTCAGAAAATATTCGCCCGGCTCTTCGACTGTGATGGATTCCCAAAGTGTATCGGCGCTGACGGGCAAATTTCCCTTAATCACAATGGTATTTTGACCGCGCAGGCGGAATACAGTAAGGTCGCGCTCCTGAGCGGAATCCACAACCACGGCATTGTTTATGATTTCGACCGAATCATTTTGCGGGAAAAGCCTGTAACGCACGGGAGCGCCGGGCACAGAATCGGGGAAGACGGCGACATCCACGCAATTATCATTAAAAGCAAGCGCGGAAATCTGAGCGGCATACCAGTAAGGCTCGTCATCCCATTCCCAACCGTCGGCTAATTTAGGATCTTTGAAAAGACTTTCATCGCCGATTAAATCGCCGTTGATTTTTTTGATTCCCATTTTTAAAAGCGAATCAGCCCAACTTTTAAAAATTGCCAACCTGTCGCCGTTAAAAAACCGTCCCGAAATGGTGGGATCGCCGGAACCTTTGATTACCAGATTTCCGTCTAACGCGCTGTCTTTAACGGTTCCCGAATAAAAAACCGGCGTTTTAAAGCGGAAATCAGGCCCCAGTTTTACCAGCGCCGTTGCCGTTGTAAAGAGTTTCATGTTAGAAGCAGGGATCATTATCTTAAACGGATTTTGGCTGTAGATGACGGCGCCGTCGCGTAATGATTCGATGTAAACGCCGATATGAGCGTTAGAAAGGGTGGGATCGGAAAGCAGAAATTGAACTTGTTCCCGAAACTGCTGTAATCGATCGCTCTTTTTACCGAGCAACCGATAACTCGTGCATTGTGTAAAAAATAGCGACGAAGCGATAAGCAAAAGAAGAAACAGTCGCTTGAATTCCATTTTAAATATTCCTTAACAAGATTGACAAAACCCGATTAATCTTTTACCAATAATGAATAAAGCAATCCCGGATCCTGTAAACTACAGTCGGCAAGAATTAACAAAAGATATCTGAAATTCCGATCGCAGCTATTTCCTTAGAGAACTCGACAATATACAGGGTGCGGATTTTCTGCATTCTCAGGTCCGGTTTTCAATCAATAGAGACAGACTCTAAGTTTTAGTCTTAAAAAAGTAAAAGGCGAAAACCTTTGTTTTCGCCTTAACACATCTGTTTTAAATAGAAATTACAGAGCTTCCTTCAAACCTTTTCCTGCGCGGAAGACAGGAACTCTGCGGGCAGGAATTTGAATTTCTGCGCCGGTTTGCGGATTGCGACCTTTACGTGCCGCTCTTTCGGAAACCGAAAATGTTCCGAAACCAACTAATGAAACGCTTTCGCCTTTGGCAAGACTCTCTTTAACGGCAGTCGTAAACGCATTAAGAGCGTCTTCTGCGGCTCTTTTTGTCAAATTTGCATCTTGTGCGATCTTACTAACAAGTTCTTGCTTGGTCATTGTAATTATTCCTCCTTAAGCAATTGAAACTAATAGATGAGTTATTTCTATTTATTGAACTCTAATTTCAATACTGTTTTTAACAAAATCAAGTCTAAAATGCCTATTTGACAACATTTTTTTATTTTTTTTATTTTTTGCTTTTTTAACCTTAATGAATAAAATTGTTATATTTTGAAAATTTTATTACATTCAATCCCTTTTAAAAATTGAACGAAGGAGCATAAAAATGAGAAAAAAGATAAATCGGGAGCATTCCCGCGTTGAGGAAATCATCCTTCAAAAAACAGATCAACAGTTAGTTCATCCTCCGATCGAAAAAATCGGCACGATTATCGTCGATAACTTTCCGGAGCTGGGTAAACTGACTGCCATGCGTTTTTTGGAATGGGCGCAGAATAACGAAGGTTCGACAATTTCTCTGCCCACCGGTAAAACTCCGGAGCATTTCATTAAATGGGTCGTTTACCTGCTCGGTAATTGGAATAATAAAAAAGTACAAAAAATGCTGGACGAATGGGGCGTGAATCCCGCCAAAAAGCCCGACATGAAAAGCTTTCACTTTATTCAGATCGATGAATTTTATCCGATAAACTCCACCCAACACAATAGTTTTTATTATTACGTGAATAAATTTTACATTCGTGATTTCGGTTTGGATCCGAAAAAAGCGCTTCTCATCAATCCGAATCAGATCGGACTTAAACCGCACGAAACTCTGGATGAAATCTGGCAGAATCATATTGTTGATCTGAGTTTGCGCTTTAGTTATCCCAAAGACACCCTGCAAAAACGCCAGAAAGAGGTTCTTTCGGCGGTTGACCAGTTCTGTACCGAGTACGAATCCAGAATTCGAGAATTGGGCGGCATCGGGTTCTTTCTCGGAGGAATCGGTCCGGACGGACATATCGGTTTTAATGTCCGCGGTTCAAATCACTATTCCACTACCCGCTTAACGCAGACCAATTACGAAACTCAGGCTGCGGCGGCTTCCGATCTGGGCGGGATGGAAATTTCACGAAATCGTCTCGTTATTACTATCGGTTTACAAACCATCACGCATAATCCCAACACCACCGCAATAATAATCGCTGCGGGCGAAGCCAAAGCCAAAGTGGTGCGCGACGCCATTCAATCCGAAAAATCAAACGAGGTGCCTGCCTCTGCGCTGCACAGCCTGCCCAACGCTCGATTTTACCTGACGCAGGGCGCCGCAAAACTCCTCACCGAACGCCGCTATCTTAAAATCAAAAAAGCCAAAGAAATTACCAAACAGGATATTTTTCAAATTGTTACGGATCTGGCGCTGGAAAAATCAAAACAACTGTCGGAGCTTTCAAAAAGCGATTTTCGCTCCATTCGTTCCAGTAAGGTTTTGCTGGATCGTTACGGAGATAAATATCAGAACTTTATCAAAGAAATCGAAGAATCTTACATTAATTACATTACCAAAGCCTTACAAATACCTAAAAATCAAACCATCCTGCACACCGCGCCGCATCACGACGACATCATGCTTGGTTATTTACCCTACGTTGTGCGTTTAATGCGCGAACCAACCAATACGCATTACTTCAACTACCTGACCAGCGGCTTTAACGCAGTTACCAATAAATATATGCTTAATCAGCTTGAAATAACCGAATCCTTTTTCAATCGTCCCGAATTTCAGACACTGTTCGAAGAAAACTATTTCGATCCCACAAATATTACCTTCCGCAACCGCGACGTTTTTCAATATCTCGACGGTCTTGCCGCCGACAATCAGGACGCCATGAACGAAGGCTGCGCCAGACGTCTGTTACGCAATCTGGTTGAAATTTTCGAGGAAGATTCCATCGATAACCTGAAGAACCGCATCAATGAACTTTCCAATTATTTTGAAACTCAGTATCCGGGTAAAAAAGACATGCCCTATATTCAGCAGCTAAAAGGAATGGTTCGCGAATGGGAAGCCGATATTCTTTGGGGGTATTTCGGTTTTACCTGCGAATCTGTAATTCATTCCAGACTCGGTTTTTACAAAGGCGAAATTTTTACCGAAGAGCCGACGCTTGACCGCGACGTTAAGCCTGTTTTGGAGACGATTAAACGCGTGAATCCTTCCATAGTCACCGTGGCTTTCGATCCCGAAGGAAGCGGTCCCGACACGCATTACAAGGTGTTGCAGGCTGTTTCTACCGCGCTCAAATTGTACAGCGAAGAGACCGGAAGAAAAGACATTCAGATTTGGGGCTACCGCAATGTCTGGTATCGTTTCCATCCCAGCGAAACGAATTTGTTCATTCCGGTAACCCATAACACCAGAGCCATTTTGGATCACGCTTTTATCAACGCCTTCGGCTCTCAAAAAGACGCTTCTTTTCCGAGCTATGAATACGACGGACCGTTCTCGGGATTGGCGCAAAAAATTCAGGTGGAACAGTACCAGATGATAAAAACCCTTTTGGGACGCGATTTCTTTTATCAGAACGCCGATTCGCGCATCCGCTCAACCCGCGGCTTGGTCTTTCTTAAAGTAATGAGTCTGGATGAATTTCATCAACACGCCTTTAATTTAAGACGAACCACTGAAAACGTTTAAGGAGATTGTCATGAAGTCTTACAGAAAAGAATTGTGGTTTAACACAAAACATCGCCGTGATTACATCAATATTACGCCGGAAGTGGAAAAATGCGTGCAGGAATCCGGCGTTAAAGAAGGATTGTGTCTTGTGAATGCCATGCACATTACAGCCAGCGTTTACATCAACGATAATGAAAGCGGTCTTATTCAGGATTATGACGACTGGCTTGAACAATTGGCGCCGCACGAACCCGTTTCACACTACCGGCACAATCGTACCGGCGAAGACAACGGCGACGCGCATTTAAAACGGCAGATTATGGGACGCGAAGTTGTAGTAGCCATTACCGACGGTCGTCTGGATTTTGGACCGTGGGAACAAATTTTTTACGGCGAATTCGACGGACGGCGTTCCAAAAGAGTGTTGGTTAAAATTATCGGAGAATAACCCCTCGCCGGGGAAGAATCAGCTTAAAATCAAAAGTCAGATTTTCGGGTGGTCGTTCCTCGCCGTTGCCCCTGCCTTGACAACGACGAGGACTCTCACACCCCTATTACGATTGGAGGGCTAAATTTCAATCGTAATTTTATATTTCGGACAGGGCAACCGCCCGTGAATATTTAAAATAAAAAAGCTTCCCTGCTTTATTTTTTTGAGATAGTCCGAACAAAATCCTTCCCTGACCTTGCATCGTTTCAGTAAAATTTTTAGAATATTTTATCTAATTTTTTGTTCCATTCATTTGCCAGCTTTTCAATTTCCGTGTTTTCCCGTTTCAATTCCTGCACAAAGCCGTTGGTCTCGTAATTTCCGCGAACCCGTTCAAAATCGAGATCCCGCACAGTTTCATCTCCGTCAATACCGTAGCCGATTCTGCTGTTGACATCGTATTCTTTTTGAGCGTCGCTCATAATTAAATTGTTGAATCGTTGTTTGTTTTCTTTCCACTCGTCAATGATTTGCTTCAATTGCTCTCCGCTAATTTCCGCCACATCAACGTTCAATTCTTGTTTCAGTAAAGCGACGGTCCAGCTCCAGGCAAAATCATCGTACTTTTCAAACGCATCGCGCAAAGCCCGATAAAAAGATTCGATTGTATTAAGGCTGCCGTTTTTTGTTTTTTCCAACAGTTTTGTCAGCTCGCTTTTCGGAATAAACATGCCGAACAAATCAATCCACTCATCAAAATTCACTTCGTTTTCGGGCTTAAGAGCTTTGCGCAATTGTTCTGAATTTTCAACATTTTTCAACGCCTGCAGACGTTTAAGAAGTTGTTAGCCAAGAAAAATTTTCAGCGCCATTTGATAATATTTAATCGTCCGTTTTAATAACAGCCGCTTGATAAACAATCCCTTGTATTTAACAAACTCCTGCTGCCGTCCGGCGTGTTGGTAAAGTTCTTGCAGAATTTTTTGTCCGGCTAAAACGCGCTGCATTACAAACGGGCTGAAAAGTTCAAAATGGATAAGGTCTAATTTATCGGGATCGGTTCGCCGGTCGCGTTTTACCCATTTGGCGCTGTCGCGTCGGGTGCCTACTGTAAACAAATTCATTCCCGGGGTTAACAGGCTCTTTCCTTCCACTTCTTCAATATAGGAAAAAGGCAGATTTGCGGCATCGAAGTTGACGTAATGTTTGCCGATTACCGCGGAAAAGGGACCGACCCTCGAGGGCCAAAGCATGTAAGAAAACGATCCGGTTTTTGCGCCGCGCTCTAAAATTCCCTGATGCAAGGGACCCAGTTTGTACATGTGATTGCTTTGATTGGTTCCGCTGCCGGCATTGTAAAAAGAAAACATTCCGGCGATAAGCAATGTTGACCGGTGATGGGTTACCGAGTAAGGTCCGGCAAAAACGCTGACCGCTTCGCTGTGGAATCCTTCGCAATTGGCAAAAAACGCCGAATTCTCCGCCGAAAATTGACGTCCGATGCGCACGCCCTGCCCAACAAAACAGCCGGTCAACAACGCGCCGTCTTTTACCTGACTTCCTGAAAGAATAATAAAATCTCTGACAATAACTCCGGCTCCGACCTCTGCCGGCGCCTGCTCGTTGCTGTTAACGGTGCCGTTCTCCAGACTCAAAACGCCCGTGAGTTTGGCGTGGCTTCCGATTTTTACATCGAATATCTGATTGCAACGGAAAATCCGCACATCGTCGCCAATAGTGCCTTTGGAACTCTTCTGCTTTTCGACATATTCTTTAATCATTGATTTTAGGGCATTGATCAAATCGTTGTCATGGCGATACAGGACAATCAGATAGGCAAGTTGAGCGGAGAGCCGATCGAACAAAACGAGTCCGCGTCCGCCGCCTTCGTTTAAAACCTCGATTTCGATGCCGTTGCCAAAATAAGATTCGCCTCTGGTTGCCAAGGAGTTCACATTCTCAATAACCACCCGATTGCCGATATGATAATTCAGAATTATTCCGGCGTCGGAAATATAACATTGATCGCCGACGGTACAGTTTTGCAAAGCACTGTTAACGATACCGCTCGGCAAAATGCGTCCGTCGTCGGCTGTCAGAGTTCCGCTCAGCTTTCCGATCGCCACGTTTCCCTTAAATCGAACTCTCTGAATGCGCGACAAATCGATTTCAGGATGAACCATAACGTTTGCCCAGTCTTCGGCGCTGCAATGGTTGCGCTCAAGAAAATCAACCTCATCCGGTGTAAGATTGCGATAATTCATCTACGGTCTCCTAAAATTTCCTTATTTTAAAAAGAAGCGTCCTCCCCGACGCTTCTTTAACCTGCCTGTTAAATCAATCCAATGCCGGTAACGAGCTCAGGGCTTCGTTTTCGATATCTTTGAAATATTTAACCGTGGCAACTTTAAGCTCCATGGTAGATTCATCATCGCAAACGATCATGGCTTTACGATGCAACTGCAGCATGGAAACCGTCCACATGTGATTCACGCCCTCTTCCACCACCTTTTGCAGGGCGCGCGCCTTATTGTAGCCGCTGATGATAATCACGATTTCTCTGGCATCCATTATGGTTCCCACTCCCACCGTTAATGCCGTTTTGGGAACCTTATTGATATCGTTATTAAAAAATCGGGAGTTCGCCAGACGGGTATCGTAGGTCAGGGTTTTGATGCGAGTTCTTGAAGTTAACGAAGAACCGGGCTCGTTAAAAGCAATGTGACCGTCGGGACCGATTCCGCCGAGAAACAGATCAATACCGCCTGTTTCCTTTATCTTTTGCTCGTACTGTTCGCATTCTTTTTCCAGATCGGCTGCGTTTCCGTTCAGAATATTGACGTTTTCCTTTTTGATATCGATATGGCTGAAAAAATTATGCCACATGAAATAGTGGTAGCTTTCGGGATGATCTTCGGGCAGCCCCACATATTCGTCCATATTAAAAGTGATGACGTTCTCGAAAGAGACCTTGCCCTGCTTGTAAAGTTGAACGAGTTCCTGATAGGTGCCAAGTGGCGACGAACCCGTCGGCAAACCCAATACGTAAGGTTTATCGGGAGTGGGTTTGGCGTTATTGATTTTACCGGCAATGTAGTAAGCGACCCATTTACTGAGAGCCTGGTAATTTTCATGAATGATGATACGCATTTTTGACTCCTCTCTTGATAAATCAAAATATTTGTTATGAAATTAATTTTTTACCTAAACACACTTTAAATAATTATCCGGGCGTCGGCGATAAAACATCCTTTGCCCTTTTCCAGAACAATAAGCGGATTGATATCCAGCTCTTTTATTTTAGGGCAGTCCGTCGCCAGTTGCGAAAGCCGCAGCAGACTTTCCTCCAACGCGTCCACATCCTTTTCGGGACGGTTGCGCATTCCGAAAAGCAAGGGAGCGCCTTTGATTTCTTTAATCATTTTAAGAGACTGATCTTTGCCGAGCGGCGCTACACGAAAGGCGACATCTTTAATCACTTCCACAAAAATACCTCCCATGCCGAACATCACCACGCTGCCAAAAGCCACATCCTTTTTTACTCCGAGAATGACCTCTTCGCCGGCGGGAATCATCTTACGCATAAGCACGCCGTCGATCTCCGCCTCGGGCTGATGTTTTCGAACGTTTTGAATGATCTGATCAAAAACCTTTGCGGCTTCTTCTTTGCTTTTCACATTAAGAACCACACCCTGAAAATCTGATTTGTGAACCACGTCGTCGGACATAACCTTCATTACCAACGGGTAACCGATTGCGTCGGCGTTCGCCTCCGCTTCCCGCGCCGATTTAACGATGCGGCTTTCCACCACGGGCAAACCGTAAGCCGCCAGAATTTTCGACGCTTCGAACTCGGAAAGATAGTTTTTTCCTTCCTTTTTGGCGTCTTCCAAAAGTTTATTGGCAAGATTTTTATCCACATCGGTAAAAGGCGTAAACGGCTTTTCGGGATGCGTGAGCCGCTGTTTAAAGCGATAGGTCGCGGCAAAAGCCTGCGCCATGGATTCGGGCAGGGTGTAATGGGGAATTTTATTCCGTTGCAGGATATCGATTCCGGCTGCCACGTCTTTTTCGCCCATAAAAGAAGCATAAATGGGTTTATCGAACCGTCCGGCGACCGTTACCACCTCGCGGGCAATAGTTTCAATATCCGTCATCGATTGAGGCGTTAAGATGACAAAAACGCCATCTACATTGGAATCTTTAAAAGCCTGCGAAAGCGCAATATTGTACCGGTCGGCTCGGGCGTCTCCGATGACATCCACCGGATTTTTAATATTGGCGGTTTTGGGAAGCGTCTTTTTAAACATGGCTGTGGTATCGTCGGAAAATTTCGCCAGCCGCAAGCCTTCCTGAATAGAAGCGTCGGTCGTCAACACTCCGGGACCGCCGGCATTTGTAATAATCGCCACGCGGTTATTTTCCGGTAACGGCTGGTAGGCAAAGGCAATTGCCGTATTAAACATCACTTCGATGCTACGGCAGCGGATTATTCCGGCTTGACGCATGGCGGCGTCACAAATATCATCGCTGCCTGCCAGAGAGCCCGTGTGCGAGGCGGCTGCGGAGGCGCCGGCTTCGGTTCTGCCCGATTTAATGGCGAGAATGGGTTTGCCGGTTTCGGCAATAATTTCACGGGCGGCTTTCATTAATGCCTGTCCGTTGCTGATCTCTTCGAGATAGATCAGAATCACCTTGGTTTTGGGATCTTTGCCGAGATAGTAAAGCAGATCGATTTCGTTGACATCCGCTTTATTACCGAAACTGATGAATTTTGAAAATCCGATGTGCTTTGCCTGGGCGTAATCCAACACCGCCGTGCAAAGAGCGCCGCTTTGAGAGAGAAAACCGATATTTCCGTTTTCGGGCATTTCTCTTGCGAACGAGGCGTTGAGTTGCACCGCGGGATCGGTATTAATAACGCCGAGACAGTTGGGTCCGATAAACGAAATATCGTGTTTTCGAGCGATTTCAATCAGTTTCTGTTCGCGCTCTATTCCCACGCCGCCGATTTCGCGGAAGCCGGCGGAAATAATGATGACCGATTTAATGCCCTTTTCGCCGCATTGCTCCAAAGCCATGTGGCAAACCGAACTGGGATAAACGAGAACAGCAAGGTCAATAGGATCGGGAATATCGAGCACATATTTGTACGTTTTTACGCCGCCGATAGCCCGTTCGCGCGGATTTACGGGAAAAACCGCGCCCTGGAAATCGCTGCGCAGAATATTTATTAAAATATCGTAAGGAACCGTGCCGGGCACCCGATTCGCGCCCACAATAGCCACGGATTCGGGATAGAAAATTTTATGTAAATGGTCTGTTTTAGAGGCAGACAATCCTTTCATATTCAAACTCCGGAATTGTAATGGAACGGTTTAGACTAAAATTTGCGCAATAAAATCGACGGCATCGGAAACGGTTTGTACCTCCAATGCTTTATCTTCATCCATTTCGATATCGAATTCTTCTTCGAATGCGGCGACCAATTCCAGGCTTTGGCGGGAATCTGCACCCAGGTCGAAGATAAAATTAGCCTCATCGTTAATTTCGGATTCATCGATTCCGAGCACCTGAGCGATAACCTTTTTGACGCGCGCTTTAATTTCATCTTTCTGCATAAAAGACTCCTTTCTTTAAGAGCGATTGACACCAAATAACACTTGTAATGGTTTGTTTACCTAACGAACAAAACATTTGGTTAATTTTTCAAACAAACTTTTTAAAATAAAATAAGCAAAAATTGATCTCAATGAAAGATAAAATGAAAAATTTCTTTAATTATTTTGAAATTCTGTTCAGGCAAGCACCTGAATATTCTAAATTTATGACTTTAGTAAATTTTCTGTTTTTTGTTAAATTTCTTCTTCAGTCCTTCTCGATCTTTACAAACGCGCTGCGTACCGGCGCCGGCATTTCCGAATCCGCTCCCCTTACCGCCTTCCAGATAATCTCATTGAATTCGATGTCCGGTATGGCGTCTTCCTTCTCAAAATTAAATTCACCGCTCCTCCGAGCTCCGTACAGTCCGGGCGTGTTTAGTTCGCCCATGTCGTTTTGCGGTCGCTGCGCCTTGTAGGGAGTTTTGTCCGCCTTATCTGTAAAAGCATTTAACAGCGGCGTTGCGGAAAGGTCAAACTGTGTCATGGGCGGCAAACCCAAAATCAATTCGATTGTCTTTAAAACCCCGCTCGTGCTGTACATGGTGTGATCAATAAAATTCCGTTTGACATGGGGTCCGATAATCAGCAGCGGAGAACGATGCGCGTCAATATGATCGGAGCCGTTTTGGGCGTCGTCTTCCAGCACAAAAACAACGCTATTTTCCCAAACCGGGCTGTTGGAAAGATGTTCAACAAAAAGACCGAGCGCATAATCATTTTCGGCGATCATGGCGCGCACAGTGGGAAAACCCAAACGTGTGCCAGCGGTGTGATCGTTCGGCAAGCGAATGACGCTTAATGCGGGCAATGCATCGACCTTTAGCAGGCTGTCGAAATCTTCTTTCCAGCGCGCCACGCGCAACGTATCGGGAATCTTTAAATCCCAGCCCGGAAATATCGGACAAACATAGGGCTGCAAATTCGGCAAGGTCGCCGCGTATCTTCCCGGACGCCGGGGGTCTTTTTTCGTAAATTCTCCGTATGTGCGGAACGGTAAACCGCGATTTATGACATTGTCCCAAATATAACCGCTGCTCGGGCTGGCGATAGGAGCTCCGCCTTCATAGTCATAACTTCCTCCGCGACCGCCGTAAAAGGTAGGCCACGTTTTTTCGACGTAATCCGTGGCATAAGCCGCCGTTGACCAATTATGACCGTCGGCGCTGACCTCGGCATCAACATAAAAATTATCAAACAAAACAAATGTCCGCGCTAACTTGTGGGCGTTGGGCGTAATCGAAGCCGGAAACAGACAAAGACTCGAATCGCCCTCCCCTTCGGGCAAGTCACCCAATATCTGATCATACGTTCGATTTTCTCTGATGATGTAAAAAACGTATTTAACGACTTTGCTTCTCTCGCCGGAGTGTTCGGCAGGCACCACGCCTTGATTTGAAGACAGCTTGACCTTTTCTCTGGTAAAGGGCGTGTTTTCGTAAACCTTTGCGCTCCATTTCGCCAGAAGTTTTTTGTCCGGAACGGGAATCAGAGAAATCACTCCCTTGAACATTCTTCCGATGTATTGATCGATTCCCTTGTTTTGGGACTGTCGGACTCCGGGTTTTGGTCCGAGTGGATTGGCGGAAGAGGCGAGTCCCTTTCCGTTGGCAACCAAAATTTTGCTGCTTTTGGCAAGCGTTCTGACAACGGTCGGATACCAGCCCACCGGAATAAAGCCAAGGCTGTGCGATTTACCGGGCTGAGAAACGTCAAATACGGCAAGGTAATTGTTATCGGCGTTGGCAATAAACAATGTTTTTTCATCGGCGCTTAGCGCAACGCTGTTCGGGGTGCTGCCAGCCGGCATATTCGGTTTGAGCGCGGTATTCAATGTTTCGATGACCCGTCTCTTCCTAACATCAACCACAGAAACGGTATTGGAATTGGCGTTGGCGACAAAAAGCGTTCTTCCGTCTTTTGTGATTGTCATTTCACTGGGATGGGGTCCTACTTTCACGCTGTCCGTTATCTTAAAATTTTCCAGATCAATAAACGCCAGAAAACCTTTTCCCCAAACGGAAACGTAAGCTTCGGGTTTCTTCGGATTTATGATTACATCGTAGCATTTTCCGCTCACAGGCAGAAAATCGAGCTCCTGTTTTTGCCGCAGCGAAACCCTGTAAAGTTTATCGCTTTCTTTGGAAACCGCAAAGACTTCATCCTTTTCAGACCAGTAAGCCAAGCCCGTAACCGACACCTTTTCCTTATTGTCTTTCGTGCGCAATCCGATGCTGTCCCGATACGCCAGCGTATCGCCTTCCCAGTCAAACACGCGGATGCATTCGTCATTACCGCCGGAAACGAACAATTTGCTTCCGTCTCCGTTAAACGCCAGAC
>JAJRSN010000363.1 GCA_024278715.1 Calditrichota bacterium | reverse complement strand
TTCATTTGAAAATAGGCGTAAAGATCGTAATCCATGTCTTTGTTTATGGTAGCTCCGCCGATCAGATTATATTTTCCGAGAACATCGTCCGACACCAAATAGAATCCCGGTTTAACGGTTCCGTAATCAATCATCAGGCGCGGTAAAATGTGCACCTTACCGAACATCTGCTTATAATCGCGAATTTTAACACTGTCGTGAAGCGAATTGTCAAAATCCTTTTTGGGAATCGTCGCAATATAGTCGGAATCGTAAACCGCCAGATCGGGATTAATCGCTTGCGGATTATCGATGCGGTAGATATGGTAGCCGAGCGAATCGTAAGCGGCATAGACCAGCCGACCGCGGGCGTCCACAGAGGGCATTACCGCGCCTCCGGTTACATTGGTAAGCAGCTCCGCTTTACCCGTGTTTAAATTTTTGCGATAGATGTTGTAAATTCCCGTATTAGCCGCCGCGTAATAAAGATAAGGGGTTCCCCGCGGCACAAAAGGGTACCGTTCTTCGACGGGCGTGTTTAAAAGAAAACGAAGTTCTTTTTTTGCCGGATCATATTCCGCAATATCCCTGCCGTAATCAATTGCCGTGTCAAAAACGATCGTCTTATCGTCGCTGCTCCAGCGAGGATGGTAAATTTGCCGTTCATTATCAAAGCGAAGGATCTGTTCTATTTTGCCGCCTTTGTATTCAACCTTGCGCCAGTCTTTTTTAGTATCATCGGGTCGCAATTTCAGCGCGCCCGTTTCCGCATCGAAAAATACCGTTTTGTCAAATTTCTTCTTCGGGTTTTCGGGAAGATAGTAAACATTCAACTGATTCAAGCCGTTGGTTTCGGTTACAAACACCAGCTTTTTGCCGTCTCGGCTGAAGTCCGGATTTCTGCCGCGTAAATTTTTTGTGAGGCGTAATTCTTTTTCGGCTTTTACATCGTAAAGGAACAAATCATTGAACGCAGAGCCATTGCCGTTGCGCTCCTGTCGAGAGTAAGCAAGATATTTGCCGTCCGGCGACCAGCTTAACGAAGAACTGATTTTACGGGCAATAACTTTCTTTTTACCGCTTTGCGCGTCATAAAGAATAAGCCGGTTCTGACTAAAATAGTCTTCACCTTTATTGGAAACATAAGCGATCAGTTTTCCGTCCGGAGACCAGACGGGGTAAAGGTTGGCTGTTCCCCCAGTTTCGACGGGTTTCCCCTTAACCGAATTCCGGCGAATGACTTCGGTTCGCTTTAGATAGGTATCCGTTAACGAATCTTTCCACGCTTTGTACAATTCATCCGCCGAATAACCGGTGGCTTTTTGCAAAACGCCTTCGAACGTCCAATTAGACCAGTGGGACGACAATTCCGTTATTCTCTCGAGAACAGACTCCCCGAAACGATTTGTAAGATAATTGACAAAAGAAAAACCAAGATTGTAAGCTGATTCGTTGCCGTGGCTGCTTTTGCCGAAAACCGTCATGGAATTGTAGGTTAAAAATTGTTCGTACAGAATGCGATCGCGAATGATCATTTCGCGATTGGGATCGCGGTAATCGTAACGAGCTCCCGGCGCCTGATGCTGAGCCGTGCCCTCCGCAAACCAGACGGGAATATTAATGGAGCTGATGGGGTAACTAACCAGTACGTTGGGAAAACCGCGCACCACGTCTTTGCGGCGTTCTTTTTCGTAGCCAAAAATCTGAATAAATCCGTAGGGAAAAAGTAGGTTTGTTTTAATCATCTTCTGGATGGAAATCATGTGCGTGTACTCGTGGGTCACTACATCCCGCAGCCAGTTTTTGGTTCCGCGCATGATGTAATCCAAATTCGACGCCCAGATTTCGATTTTGTTATCGAAGAAAAAAGAGCCGCCGTTGGAATAATCGTCGGTATCCTTAATAATAAAATGGATTTTATCTTTGGGACGGTAGTCGTAAAGTCCCGTAATCGTGGGATAAATTTCTTCGGCGATTTTTCCCACCAAAAGAGCCGTGCGTTTTGTTCCCTGATGAAAGTGGACTACAAAATGTTCGGTCTCAAAACTCTGCCAGTGAAGCTCGGGATGATTGTATTCGATAAACTGGGCGTTTAAAGTCCCCTGAATGCCAAAAGACAAAGCGATGATTAAAAATAAAATCCGTTTTTTCAGCGCCATTCCGTTCCCCTTTAATGCACAACCATAATCTTAAACAATCGCCGTTCCGTTTTGTGAGCCGACTTTGCTTCGATCTGGCACAGATAAATTCCCGAAGCAACGTCCTTAACATTCCAGACCACTTCGTTATCCGTCTTTCCTTTGCCCGGGGCTTTAATCGTTTTTACCGCAGAGCCCGCCAAATCAAAAATACGAATGGTGACTTCCGCGGGTTCTCCCAAGTAATAGCGAATCGTTGTAAAATCGCCCTCATTGGGATTGGGATAATTATAAGCCCTGCTCGCAGGCAGCAGCTCTTTCGTTTGAATCACATCTTCGGAAGCGATATCCTGCACAACCGCCGCGTTATTCGTTCCGTCGTAATTCGACTGCGACCAGAACGCCTTTTGTGTTGAGCCGTAATCCAATTCCCAGACATACAGCGAGCCGTTATCCGTGATAACCGCCAACTCGATCGGTTCGTCGTCATCCCACTGCGTCAGAACGGGGCTGAGATGAAGCTTTCCGCCAGTAGTCAGCGGAAAGTTTGCCAGCAATTGGTTCTGCTGATTCAAACCGATTACTCCGCCTTTATCGGTAAGCACAATTAAATCTTTCGATCCGTCTCCGTCCAGATCCGCAATAAGCGGCGTTCCCAAAAGAGTATCATCTTTATTTAAGGCTGGCGCTAAAGGAAAGTTTGTCACTAAAGTCCCGTTTGTATTAAAAGCGTAAATTTTTCTTTGGCTGTTAAAAACAATGTCCAGGGTTCCGTTTCGATCCATATCTGCAAGCGCAAAATCTCCCTGCAAACGAACGGGAAGATCAAAGGCAAACGATTCTTTTGTTCCCGTCACCGAAAATTCGGAACCCTCATCCGATTCAGAGTTTGCGACAACAATCCGCTCTTCCGGCTCGTTAGCGACAATAATGCCCAGATGTTCCACCGAAGGCAAACCGGGCGTTAATGTGACATCGGGGTAAAACGCCAAATCTCTGTATCCTCCGAAACCCGCCCGTTTATCCGCCACCTGAATCTGAGCGGCGCCCAATCGCAAATCGTAAAGGGTATCGTTGGCGCAGGTAAAATACAGATGATCATTTTGTGTAACCGGGGTCGAAATAATTTCCGCCGGAGCTTCCCAGTTAATAATCAACCGCGGGCTGGCGCTCTTACTT